>JBGTBX010000166.1:0-2337 GCA_041749115.1 Gemmatimonadaceae bacterium | reverse complement strand
ACGGCCAGCAACGGTCTATGGCGCTCGCCAGATCGGACAACCACGACCTCGCCGTGCCGGTGATCGCGTTTGTATCCCGCGATCTCGAGATGCAGCGCGAGCAGTTCATCCTGGTCAACAAGGCCAAGCCGCTGCCGACCCGGCTCATCAACGAACTGCTGCCGGAGGTTAGCGCGCTGCTGCCTCGGGATCTCGCCGCACGGAGGCTGCCGAGCGAACTCTGCAACCTGTTGAACCGGGATCCGCGCTCGCCGTTCCACAAGCTCGTCAAACGCGCGTCGGATGACGGAGAGGATAGCGGCGTCGTCACCGATACCGCGCTCATCGAAGCCATCAAGCAGAACCTCAAGGCGCCCCTCGGCGCGCTCAGCCACTACAAGCGGGGTGGCGCCGAAGCGATGGATGCGGAGGGGATGCATCGCGCACTCGTTCAATATTGGTCGACAGTGCGGAACACCTTTGCCGAGGCATGGGGTAAGCCGCCGTCTGAGAGCCGGCTGATGCACTCAGCCGGCATCCGCGTCATGGGTGCGCTGATGGACCCCATCATGCTGCGAGCCGATTCGTCGCCCAATCCAGAAGCCGAGATCCGAACATCGCTGGCCCGACTGGCTCCGCATTGCGCATGGACGGACGGCGCGTGGGAGGGCCTCGGATGGCAATGGAATGAGGTGCAATCGACGCCCCAGCACATTTCGCGGTTGAGCGATCATCTCATCCGGCTGGACCGAGAGTTGGCGAGACCGGTGCGATGAAGTTCATCTACGCCGACAGCCTCGACGTGGTGGACCCCGGCTACGATTTCGTCGCCGACCGCAATTCTCGCGGTCGCAAGCCGATCTGGGATGATCTCTTCGCGCATGAGGTCCTCGGGTACGCGCCGTATCACGGCATTCTCGTCTCCCGCGGCATCGTCGGGGGCAACAAGATTGCCGGCAAATACAGCGAATCGCAGGCGATGCGGTTCCGGCGGGCGGGCGCACGTGCCTTCCTCCGGTTGGAAGGGCCAGGCCTCGAGGATCTGCCGATATTCGGAGACTGCGGGGCTTTCACCTATCATAAGGAAGACCTCCCGCCCTACACCTCCGAGGACATGGCAGAGTTCTACTCGGATGGTGGCTTCACGCATGGCTGCTCGGTAGACCACATCATCTTCGAGTTCGACGAAACGACCCGCGGCATGGCAGGCGGGTCTGCCGAGGCGCGGCGTCGGTTTGAGATCACTCTGGAGAACGCGCGGGGTTTCCTCTCAGCTGCCCGCCAAATCTCGAACAGTTTCACACCGCTCGGTGTAATCCAGGGCTGGTCGCCAAGCAGCATGGCCGAGGCAGCACGTCGCCTCGTCGATATGGGCTATGACTACTTGGCTGTCGGTGGGACCGTCCCTCTCAAGGCTAGTCAGATCAAGTCTTGCCTCGTGGCGATCCGGGATGCTGTCCCGAGCGAGACCCGCCTGCACGTTCTCGGATTTGCGAAGGCCAACGAGGTCGAGAGCTTCGTACCGCTCGGCATCACCAGCTTCGACACGACATCGCCATTGATCCGTGCGTTCAAGGACGCAAAAGCCAATTACTACCTGCCCGCCGGCGACGGGCGTCTGACCTACTACACGGCGATTCGGGTACCTCAGGCTTTGGAGAACACCAAACTCCTGCGTCTGGTTAAGCGCGGCGTGCTCTCCCAGGAAGACCTAGTCAGGATGGAGAAGGCCGCGCTCACGCACCTTCGCGCCTACGATCGTGAAGAGTGCGGGCTCGAAGAGACCTTGGCGGCAGTGCTCGCCTACGCGGCGCCTGCGATACTTGGAGCGACCTTGAACGATCTGCCCGGCTCGAGCAGTGCAGAAATGCTGCGCGAGCGATATGAACGAACGCTTGCCGACCGGCCGTGGCGGCAGTGTCCCTGCCCTATCTGCGCGGCCATCGGCATCGAAGTCATCATCTTCCGCGCCAGCAATAGGAACAAGCGCCGCGGTATGCACAATCTGTGCGTTTACGAAGCCATCGTGCGAACGCTGGCCAGGAGTGGACACCATGACGAGCACGCTGACCTTTTCGGCCATTCGAGCGCGACAGAGCCCATCGCACACGGTGCTTTCCTTTCCGGCTAGAGCGTCCGACCTGCAGCAGTTTGCAACGATTGACCGCATCGGCCGCAACGACGCAGGCCAGATTAGCGGCTTCCAGCGGCCACAGATCGCGGCCCATATCCGAGAGATTCGAGATTATCTTGGGCAGGCGGATGCAATCCTGCCGAACCCGATCGTCGTCGCCTTCACCCAGGGTGTCGTGGTCCACGTCGAACACTCATCGATTTGCACGCTCGAGATCGACATCG
>JBGTBX010000165.1:0-2171 GCA_041749115.1 Gemmatimonadaceae bacterium | reverse complement strand
GCCGCCGCCCGGCTGACGCTGCGGGCCCAGGCCGAACCGGCGCTCGACAAGGCCGAGCGCGATTACCTGGCCGGCTTGCTGAAGACCCACGACGCGGTCGAGGGCGTGCAGGCGTGGATCGACAAGCGCGCGCCGAACTGGAAGAATTCGTGAAAGGACCATCGCGATGATTGATGTGGATGTGTGGGTGCGTGGGGCCACCAATGCGGTGACCCAGAAGATGAAGGGCGTGTCGGCCGACGCCGAATCGTGGACCGTGGCCGACGTCAAGCTGCTGCTGGAGCAGATGCTGAAGGCGCTCGAGCGCACGCGCGATCCCAACGGCGAGCCGCCGCCCGTGTCGATGCGCGGCTTCAGCTGGATTGTCAGCCCCGACCAGGGCGGCGTGCTGGTGCACCTCGAGGTGCAGGTCGGCACGGCCAGTGCCGGACCCTTCGCCATTGATGAAACGCGTCTCAGCGACATGATCGCGCGCGTGATCGGCGGGCCCCGAGAATCCAAACTCGTGCACTGAGCATGACCACGACGGAGTTGTTGCTGGCGTCGGTGGACGAGGGGTACGACAAGCGGTCGTGGCATGGCACCAACCTCCGCGGCTCGCTGCGCGGCGTCACGGTGGAGCAGGCCGCCTTTCGAGTTAAGCCCGGTGCTCACAACATCTGGGAGCTGATGGTGCATGCGGCGTACTGGAAGTACGACATTCGCCGCCGCCTGACCGGCGAGGGGTCCCGTTCCTTTGCCATTGAAGGCAGCAACTTCTGGACCCGGCCGCTCGAGGGCACGCCCGGTGAGTGGCGCCGCGATCTGCGATTGCTCGAGGACGAGCATGCGAAGCTGCGCGCGGCCGTCGCGGCATTCCCGGCGTCGCGCTGGACGCGCCAGGCCCCCGGCAAGCCGTTCAACTTCGAAGGGCTGGTGCGAGGCGTCGCCGCCCACGACCTGTATCATGCCGGGCAAATACAGTTGTTGAAGCGGTTACAAGAGTAAGACAAGTGCTTGTTGATCACTAAATCTACACATCACAAGATCGCGAGATACAAGAATCTCCCAAGCCGGGGTGGCGAAACTGGCAGACGCACAGGACTTAGAATCGCCCCGGCCGCCCACGCGCTCAGTCTAGAAACACCTTTAAATCGCATATTGCCAGGCAGTTGGGAGCATCTGGCAAGTTGGCTGGCGTAGGCCTTGATCAGGTGGCGTTGGGTGATGCTGGGGACACAAAAAGGGACAGCCAGCCAGACGTTGCTCATCGTTGGCCGTTGAATTGCTCGTCCCATAAGGGGCGCTGAGAACCTTTTACCTGATAGGGTAGTCAATACAGGTAGAATGCGCCGCAGCGCCCCTTGGGGGTTAGCTTGACCAGTATGCTGAAATCACTTTTCCGTGGATTGCTGGGATTAGGTCACGGTGAGCGCGAGTACATCCACTCGTTTGAGGTGGAGCGCGAAGACGACGGTCGATGGCTTGCGGAGATTGTCGACCTGCCTGGAGTGATGGCGTACGGCCAAACGCGCGATGAAGCAATCAAGCGAGTTGGCGCCTTGGCCTTTCGCGTAATGGCTGACCGACTGGAGCATGAAGAAGCCTCATCTTCTGAGGCATTGAACTTCTCCCTGCGGCCTCGTGAGTACGTGGCCGGCCGCTAAGTCGCGGCGGGTACTCGCGGCCCTTCTGTCGATCGGCTGGCGCATTAAGCGCGAGAAATCCTCACACAAAATTCTGGAACGAACGGGATTTTCGGACTATGTCTTCGCGTTTCACGACGGCGAGGAAATTGGCCCGAAGATGCTGTCGCGGATCGCTCGTCAAACCGGCCTCACGCCCGATGACTTGTGATCGAATGCCCGTCCATCACCCCACGTACGCGATCACCAGCGAAGCGGACCTTCGAGAGGGCGTCGAGGGCCTGAATGAAGCCGTGGGGACAAATCGCGGGGACAGTTCGCCGAATGCAAAGCGGCATGCCAACGGCCAAACCGCGTAAGTCATTGATACGATAGGGCAGTCACTTCTGAGCCGGGGTGGCGAAACTGGCAGACGCACAGGACTTAAAATCCTGAGACGCGCAAGCGTCGTGCGGGTTCGATTCCCGCCCCCGGCACTAAACTATTGTGTTTTCAATAACTTAAGGCACTCATTCGTGAGTGACTTTCTATTTCCGTCAACGTTTG
>JBGTBX010000164.1:0-1616 GCA_041749115.1 Gemmatimonadaceae bacterium | reverse complement strand
TCGCTCCACTACAAGATCGTTGGCCGGTTCCGGTCGGTAAGGGTCGGGCAGCATTACCGAGCCTTGGGAGTGGAGGCCGACGAGGGCGTGGTGTGGTGGTGGATCGGGACCCATGCGGAATACGATCGACTGGTCGGCTAGCTGGCCTGTACTCATCGCCACTCCAATCAGACGCCGTTTCGCACAGGCTGCCAACCGTCCCCGGCTTCACTGTGTCCCAAAGGGCGAACCTGATCAGGGGAAATGTTTGAGCTCGACGGTGTCAGCGTGACCGAATCAGAACTGATCGCACAAGCGCGTGGGGGTGACCCCGGGGCTCAGCGCGCGCTGTACGACGGGCACGTAGACCGCGTGTATCGCCTGGCCTTCCGAATGGCAGGTGATGAAGAGCTGGCACGCGACTTCACGCAGGACGCCTTCATCAGGGCGTTTGAGCGATTGGGCGAGTTCAGAGGAGACGCCGCGTTCGGCACATGGCTGCACACGATCACGGTCTCGGTAGCATTAAATGGCATGCGCAAGGTCAAGCGGTTGCGGTCCAGGGAAGAGTCGCTGGAACTGGCGGAGACGATCGGTACCACTGATCGCGTCGCCGACGCCGATCTCAAAGTCCGGTTGCGTTCAGCTATAGATGATCTGCCGCAGGGGTACCGCACGGTGTTCCTGCTGCATGACGTAGAGGGATTTACACACGAAGAAATAGGTACAGCGCTCGGCATTCAGAGCGGCACATCAAAAGCACAACTGTTCAGGGCACGCGCTAAACTGCGCGACAAACTGGCAGACTTCGCAGGAGCATGGATTTCATGAACGAAGAACAATTCAATACCTGGTTGGCCGAAGCAGCACGGGACTACCACGACCCGGCCTCACGCACCGTTCCACGCGATGAGATGTGGAACGCGGTACGTCAGGGACTCGATCGACCCGCGTCGCAGAACACCGAGGCCCGGGTGCTGCCGCTCCGACGCACCGGCGGTGGACGCTGGTTTCGTGTCATCGCGCCGTATGCTGCAGCTGCCGTGTTGCTGCTCGCCGTTGGCATAGCGATCGGTCGCTCCAGCCTGACCTCGCCCGTTGGGAGCGGTGACGTGGCGACATCCGTACCGCAGGCATCCTCTGCTACGTACGATCGCGCGACGCAGGCCCATCTGGGCCGCGCCGAAGTCCTGCTTACCACAGTGACGCAGCGATCAACGGTGGGTGATGAAGCCACTGCACGTTTCGCCCGGGACGTGCTCACTGACACGCGCCTGCTCCTTGATTCACCTGCCGCGGATGATGTCGCCCGACGCGTGCTTCTGCAGGACCTGGAAATGCTTCTGGTACAGATAGTTCAGCTGTCGTCGACGTCAACCGATGATCACCGCCAGCTCCTCGACCGCGCACTGGAGCGCGGCGATCTCATGACACGTATTCGTTTAGCTGCACCGGTTGGTGTCAGCGGAACATGACGGCTTTTGGAGATACTCACATGAAAAAACGATTCATCCCCTTCTTTCTCGCCGCCGCCGCCGCTTTGGTTGCGTCACCCGCGGTGGGGCACGCACAGACCGCCGCCGGACCATCCATGCTCGCGCTGGCACCGTCCAACGCAGGCAGTGGTGCGTGGCTCG
>JBGTBX010000163.1:0-3680 GCA_041749115.1 Gemmatimonadaceae bacterium | reverse complement strand
TGAATCGCGCCCCAGCACCTGCACGCGGTACATCCCGACGTTGCGTATGCCCTTCACCGGATCGCGCGATACCACCATTGGCAGCGTAATGTACGGACCACCATCGTCGGGCCACGTGGTCATGATCGGCAGGCGCGACAGGTCAATCTGACTCCCGGTCCACACCACTTCCTGACACGGCGGCGAACCCCCTTTATGCCGCGGTGGGAATTTCGTCACCTCGAACAGCTGCGCCACTTTATTCAGCTTTGGCATCAGCCCGTCAGGCACCTTCAGGTCGAGAAGCGCGGTGATTCTGTTCCCCACGTCGTCGAGCCGTTCCACGCCGAGCGCCATACACATCCGGCGCATCGACCCGAAAATGTTGACCGCTACGGGAAAGGCTGAGCGCGTCCCGTCGTCCAGAAGGGGATGTTCGAACAGCAACGCTTTCCCGCCACCTGGTTGTTTCATCACCCGATCGGCGATCTCGCACATCTCGAGCTCCACACGTACCGGCTGCGTGATGCGAACCAGCTCACCGGCTTCATCAAGCGCGGTGATAAAGGACTGCAGGTCGTCGAATACTGGAGGAGTCATATGGATGTCAGCGGATGGCGACATGCAGTGCCGCCACGCCTAACGTGAGAGGAGACCACTCAACACTGTGAAAGCGCGCCTGTCGCATGCGCTCGGCCAGGGCATCGGCCACCGGGAAATGACGCACCGACTCCGGCAGGTACTTGTATGCCGTTCGATGGCCACTGATTAAGCCGCCGATCGTCGGCAGCACATGATGAAAATATGCGTGGTACCCGGCGCGAACGACGGCCGATGGCGGTGTGGAAAATTCGAGAATCACAAACCGGGCACCGGGTTTGAGCACACGGTGGACCTCGGCCAGCCCCGCATCGAGATCCGCGACGTTGCGAATGCCGAATGCGACCAGCGCCCCGTCTGCTGAACCATCGGCGAGGGGAAGCGCGAGCGCGTCGGCGACCACAGGCCGAATGTTGCTGGCCCCGATCTTTCCACGGCCCGCGACCAACATCGGCTCGGCAAAATCCGCGCTAATGATGCGGCCCCGAAAGCCTTGTTGGGCCGCCAATTGGGCACTGACATCCAGCGTCCCCGCACACAGATCCACATAGGTCCCCCCGGGAACGCGGGCCCACTGCAGCGCGCGAATCGCGCGACCGCGCCAACGGCGATCGATGTTAAAACTCAGCAAATGATTGAGGAAATCGTACCTCGGCGCGATCTCCGAAAAGATGCGGCGAACGTACGCACGTTTGTTGGCGTCACCTTGCGCCGCGTGCTGCGCCTCAACCGCATCAGTTTGTGGCAGTGTCATTAGGTCGTAACTTGGGTGGCTCCCGGCATGCGATCAAGCCGCCCGCTGGCTCCTGATGGATTGTCCTCGTAGCTTGCGGGCTCTCGCCACCCGCGGACTCCCGTCCGCGCGTGAGCAAGCACTCCTGAATGGCCCCACTACTCGACTTTCAAAACCTTCCGGACGCCGATCTTGTTTCCCACGCGCAGGATGGGAGAGAATTGGCGTACCGGGAGCTGATCCGTCGATATGAGCGGCCGGTCTTCTCGCTGATCTTTCGCATGGTCCGCGACCGCGAGACCTCCGAAGACCTTACGCAGGACACTTTCATCAAGATCCTGAACCACATCGATCGATACCGCCCCGAGTTCAAGTTCTCGAGCTGGCTGTTCAAGATCGCCAACAATGTGGCCATCGATCATCTCCGGAAGCGCAGTCTACCTACCGTGAGCATTGACGGGTCTCCCAACGCCGCGACGGCGACAGAAGTGGCTGCGACGCAGCTCGAGATCGCGGCGCGTCAGGAGACCGCTCTGGAGGAGATGGAATCGAAGGAAGTCGGTGCGGCGATCGAGGACGCGATCGCCTCGCTCAGACCCGAATATCGCAGTTGCATCATGCTCCGCCACGTGGAGGGCCGCAGCTACGAAGAAATCGCCGCGACTCTCGATCTCCCACTCGGCACCGTTAAAACGTACATCCACCGCGCGCGACACCAGCTCCGTGAGGCGCTGGAACACACGCGAGAGTGAAACCACCCTGCCGCTTACGGCGTACCTTGCAACACGGAGGACTTTTGTGAACCAGCGTCATCTACTCCCGGAAGAGTTCGATCAACTCCTCGAAGGTGAAGAAAGAGAGGGGGAAATCGGCGTGGACATGAGCCGCTTGCGAGAACATCTCACGCAATGTGAGGCCTGTCACAAAGAGTTGCACTCCCTCCAACGCATCGTTGGAACGTTGGAAAATCTTCCCTACGTGACGCCCACTCCGTTGCTTGCCGAACGGGTGATGACGGGCGTAAAGGTGACTCGGTCGTGGTACGTGACCGCTCGCGACCTCGCTCTGCGGATGGTGCCCAAGTCGCGTGGAAGCCGCATTGGCCTGGCCGTGGTGGGTACCGCCGGCGCGGCCGTGACCACCCTCCTCGCCATGTGGGCCTCACAGCGAACCGACGCGGTGCTTTTTCTCGCGGCGCTGACGGCCGATCGCACGAAGGATGCAGTGCTTACGGGAGCGCGCACAGCTGGCATGTCGTTTCTTGGCGAACCGCTGTCGTCGATGATCGAACGCGGCGGACCGCTTGGTATTGTCGGCGCCGTCGCAGGGGTCGGGGCATCCATGGCGGTGAGCGCGTTTGTGGTCCGGTCACTGACTAACGCCGGCGCCCGGAGGAGAGGATAATGCGCGCAACGATTCGTCTCCTCGTCGGCTGCGCCTTTGCAGCTTTATGCACGTCGTCTCTTGTTGCCCAGTCGGGAAGCGTCGACAGTCTGTCGTTCGGCGGTCGCACCATCGAAGCGGATCAGACGGTTGAGGGGCCAGTGGTTGTGGCCGGTGGGAATTTAACTGTGAAGGGCACCATCAATGGCACCGCAGTGGCTATCGGCGGTGATGTGCTTGTGCTGCCGGGAGGACGCGTGACCGGTGATGCCATCGCGGCATTCGGCACCGTGCTGGTGACCGAAGGCGTGGTGGAGGGAACAGCGAAGAGCCTCACGGGGACTCTGGGCGCGTCCATGCGCAGTTGGTTCAGCAGTTCCGACACCACCGCGCGCACGACTTCACCTCTGGCACTCGCGGTGGGGTGGTTCGGCGTGGTGCTCCTTGTCGGCATCGGCGTCTTTCTGTTTGCGCGTTCGTACCTCGACGGCGTCGCCGACGTGCTCGGTCAGTCGTTCTGGCGGTCGTTCGCCATAGGAGTTGTTGGTGAACTCGGAATTTTTCCCGTTATTGCTCTTGCGGTGCTTGCCCTGGTCGCGACGGTAGTGGGAATCCTGCTTATCCCGTTTGCGATTGTTGCCGGTGTGTTGGCGGCTGCCGGGCTGCTGGCTCTGGGTTTTATGGCGGTTGCGAGTCTGGCCGGTGGAGGCCTGGGGTCACGCCGTGCCCGTGCCCGGACGACCGGTGAGGGACTCCGGAGCATCGTGTTCGGTCTCACGCTGTTCATGGGCCTGTGGGTGGTGGCTGCTTTGCTGCACAACGTTCCCGTCGTTGGCATGGTGGTTGAGCTGATCGCGGGCGCGACAACGTATGTGGCCACCACGGCCGGGTTCGGTGCGGCGCTCCTGTCCCGTGCGGGCACCCGTCGTGATGCGGCAGTTCCGGCGGCGCCCCCGTCATCGACAATGCCTTCGTGGCAAACGCC
>JBGTBX010000162.1:0-12432 GCA_041749115.1 Gemmatimonadaceae bacterium | reverse complement strand
AAGCATCGCCAACACCTCGTTCATGTGGTGGTCACGCACGTTGTTGTCCCCGGCCTTAGGCCTCGGACCGTACGATTACGGCCGCATGCCACTGCGATATGTCATGGAGGCACCAGGGTCGCTCATCGGATTCACGCTGCTGATCGCCCTGCTCGCGGTGGTCGACGGTATTCGCGACCGCCGCGAACGGGAGCGGACTCAGGCTGAGATGGAACGCGCGCTCGTCAGCTCACAACTTCAGAGTCTGAGACTTCAGCTGCAGCCGCATTTTCTCTTCAACGCCCTCAACACAATCTCATCACGACTCCACGAAGACGCATCCGCCGCTGACGCACTACTCGGCAGACTCGCCGAACTGCTGCGCGCATCGTTGCGATCTGGCGAAAAACAGCAGGTCCCGCTCAGCGATGAGTTGGAATTGTTGCGCGCGTATGCAGAGATCATGATCGCCCGCTTTGGCGGTCCACTCCGTATCACAATCTGTGTGCCTCCCGAACTCCATGCCGCACTCGTTCCCCCTCTCCTGCTCCAGCCACTGGTTGAGAACGCCGTCACGCACGGTGGGCTGGGGAAAACAGGGCATTCGCTGGTGCAGATTGTCGGGCACAAAAACGATGGTCTGCTTAATCTGACTGTGACAGACGATGGCCCGGGCGTTCCGGCCGGACGTGATCCCATGAACACGGGGATCGGCCTTTCGACGGCGGCGCGCCGTTTGCAGCTTTTGCACGGCGACAAGGCTCAACTGTCTGCCGCCAACGGTGCAGACGGTGGTTTCTGCGTATCAGTTAAGCTGCCTTTGGTGTACGCGTGACGCGGAGTGCCGCTGAGGTGCGCGTCCTGCGGGTACTTGTCGTGGACGATGAGACGCCGGCGCGCGCACGTTTGCGACGCTTGCTGGAATCCGTGCCGACAGTGGACGTGGTGGGCGAAGCCGAGGATGGCGAACGAGCAGCTGAATTAATTATGGAACTGGCGCCTGATCTCGTGCTGCTCGATATCACCATGCCGCGGCTCGACGGGTTCGGTGTGATTTCCGCGATGGGGCGCGAGATGCCGGCAACAATATTCTGTACCGCGCACGACGAACACGCGCTGCGGGCATTCGAGGTACACGCCCTGGACTACCTGCTCAAACCCGTGCAGGCCGCACGTCTCGCGCAATCCATTGAACGAGTTCGCAGTTTGCTTGGTGAGCCCGCGATGCGACGACGGCGAGGCATTCGGGCTGTCTCGGCATTGCTTGAGGAACGCGGCGAATACCTGTCCCGCCTTCTGGTACATGATGAGCGCCGCGCCTATCTCGTCGTTGTGGATCGGATCGACCATATCCGCGCGGAGCGCAACTACTGCTGGGTGAAGGTGGATGGCAAACAGTTCCGGGTCCGTCGAACCCTTGCGTCGCTCGCGCAGCGACTGGATCCCAAGTCCTTCCTGCGTATCAACAAGAGCGACATCATTCGCCTCGATGCGGTGCACGAAATTCAACCCTGGTCGCATGGCGATTACCGCGTTGTGATGCGCAACGGTACGACACTTAGCTGGAGTCGCCGCTATCGCGCGGCCGCAACAGAGGAGTAGTCGGGCGCAGATGCTACGAACGAGCGTCGCGTACTACGAACGAGTGTCGCGTGCAACGAACGCTTGAACGTCGCTCGTCCTAACCGGAATCCCGGTTGTCCCGGTCTCATGGTTTCATCCATGCCGATCCGGGAGCTTTCGCGTCGAACCCACACCGGAGCTCCCGTGATGCGTCTACTCCTCGCCACCTGTTGCGCAATTCTTCCCTTCGTCGCACAGGCGCAGGCGTCCACGGAGTGGGCGACGTATGGCGGCGATCCCGGAGGCAGCCGCTTCGCGCCGATCTCACAGATCAACAGAGCGAACGTAAAACAACTCGCTGTCGCGTGGACTCTTCATACCGGCGAAAACGATCCCGGTGATCGCTCGTTCGAGGCCACACCGATCCTCGTCGACGGCACTCTCTACCTCAGCACACCACTCGGCAAAATCATCGCCGCTGATCCAACAAGTGGTCGTGAACGTTGGCGCTATGATGCCAGGGTGTCGCCGAGGATTAGCTTCGGAGATTTTACGTCCCGTGGTGTGTCGAGCTGGCTCGATCCCATGGCTGCGGCTGGCACGCCCTGCCGGCGACGGATCATCGTAGGACTGGTGGATGCGCGTTTGCTTTCCCTTGATGCGTCAACCGGTACCCTCTGCAAGGGTTTCGGCGAAGGCGGAATCGTCAATCTGAGGAAAGGGCTGCGCAACGCACCCTTCGAATTTGCAGAGTACGAAGTGACGTCTCCGCCCGCAATCGTCGGCGGTGTCATCGTGATCGGATCAGCAATCGCCGACAACAACCGGTACGACGCCGCCAGTGGCGAGGTGCGCGGTTATGATGCCCGTACCGGCGCGTTAATCTGGAGCTGGGATCCCGTGCCACAGAACAGGAATGATCCGGCCTATTCAACATGGCGTGGAGATTCTGCCCACCGCACCGGCGCAGCGAATGCGTGGAGCGTGATCGTGGCCGATACCGCGCGCGGTCTGGTGTTTGTGCCGACCGGCGCGGCGAGTCCCGACTACTTCGGCGGACGGAGACTCGGCCGGAACGATTATGCCAACAGTGTGGTGGCGCTGCGCGCCGCCACCGGTGAACTCGTGTGGCACTTCCAGACTGTGCACCACGACATCTGGGACTATGACAACGCCTCGCCACCCGCATTGGTTGATCTGACGATTGGCGGGAGATCCGTCCCGGTTGTGCTGCAGGCAACCAAGACCGGCATGTTGTTCGTGCTTCATCGCGAAACCGGGAAGCCCGTGATTCTCGTTGAAGAGCGCGCGGTCCCCGCGAGCGACATAGCTGGAGAAGAGGCCTGGCCCACTCAACCGTTCAGCGCCATTCCACCGTTGAGTCCGCATGTCTTCACAGCTGAACAGGCGTTCGGACTCTCACCTGAATCGGCTGCATTCTGTCGCAAAACAGTTGCCGCACTTCGGAACGATGGAATCTTCACCCCTCCAAGTTTGCAAGGAACGCTGTCCGTACCTTCCAACATCGGAGGAGCGCATTGGGGTGGCGTCGCCTGGAATGCGCCCGGCGGCACCGCGTTGATCCCGGTCAACACGATCGCTGCATTCGTTCGGCTTGTTCCTGTGGAAGGCACCAATCTCGATTCATTGCGTCGGGAGGCATCGCGCCTCGGGCATCAGGTGAACCGTCTGCGCGGCACCCCATTTTATCAGGTGCGCGGATTGCTCATCGGCCCCGACGGTGTACCGTGTACGCCGCCGCCGTTCGGAAAGCTGGTGGCCGTGGACGTTGCAAACCGAAAGATCGCGTGGGAGGTGCCCCTTGGTGCACTAACCAGTGCCAATAAATCCCTGGCGACACTCGGGTCACCCAACCTGGGCGGTGCCATCGTTACGTCCGGCGGACTGGCGTTTATCGGCGCCACGCTTGATCAGATGATCCGGGCCTTCGACGTGGAGACCGGTGAGGAACTCTGGCGAAACCCACTGCCGGCTGGTGGGAAAGCCACGCCGATGACCTACGTAGGATCTGACGGGCGCCAATACGTCGTCATCGCCGCCGGGGGTGACGGGTCGCGATTCGGGCGATCCGACGCGCTGGTCGCTTTCGCCCTACCCCGGTGATCACGATCGCAGGGCCGCTTGGCCAAAGGTTGTGCTTCACCCGCCCCTTCCGCCACCGGCGTCACGCATGCCGTGCCGAGGCTTCTCGGACGCCGGCAAGACCCGGAATCGACCACGTTCATGACGCGAAACCGCTCCGGACGCGGGCCGATCCGGTTGCAGTGGAGTACACACAAGCTTGCAGATCCGACCTGACTCCCTAAGCTTCAAGGTTGAGCCGAAGTTTCCCGCTGGCGCGACTGAGGGACGACCACTTATTTCGAGAAGACCAATGATAAAAAATCGAATAGCCACGCTCGCCGTAGTCGCCGCTTGTGTACTCGGCGGCACCGTCGCTGCAGCTCAACACATGCTTGCGGATTTCAGTGGAAAGTGGAGCATGACCACCGATGGCCCGGAGGGTCCGGTGGATGCGGAGCTGACGATGACTCAAACCGGCAACGCCATTGACGGCAAGTTTCTGTCCGAGATCGGCGAAGCGCCATTCAAGGGAAGCGTGAAGGGTGATTCGATTCGGGTCGCGTTCGACGTGGACATCGGCGGTCAGGTGTTGGCGCTTGAAGTGCTCGGCGCGTTAACCGAGAAAGACAAGATGGCCGGCGTCGTTGAAGCGGCGGGCATGGGATCGTTCCCGTTCTCGGCCGTGCGCAAACCGTAGGAACTCCGGCCGAGGCGCGTGAAGCCTATTGTTCCGCGCGCTTCTGTCCAGATAAGACGTGGTTGGTTGACCAGCTGAAACGATGCACGCGCGCTGATAGATTCATTGGCGTGCGTGTGTTTGATTTGGACATGATCAATGTGTAACAGCACGATAGCGTCTCGCCCGGCGCCCTCGACCGCAACGAAAAGAAGCACGCTCAGCGTGCCACGGCTAAAGCGCCGAACCGCCGCCAGGTAATCGTTTCCTGAGAAAGTCCATCCGCTTTGACATCGGCAGCGCGAGACGCCTGCGAATCATCTCAAGCAGGATGCGGTCACTTTCGCGCCTCAACGCACTGGGCGCTGCCTCAACCTTTCTTATCGCTTTACGAACGGGCTTTTTTTTCATCCAGCGTCCGTTTGAGAATAGGAAGCACCGCCAGATCCTGCGGACGACCTGCGGCAGTTTTGCTCTTGATAATATCGGGAAGGCCCGCAACAAGGAGCTCATGCTCGTTGATACGTAACGAGGTCGCACGTGCGCGAAGGCCCTCGTAGCGGCGGATACCATCAATACGTGCCATAAAATCCAGCTGCAACCCATCGACATCGCGCATCACCCGAAAGAGCTGTGACGCGGGATAGAATGGTCGAAGGACAACTGCGTCCAGATCGCGCGCAATCTTCTTGAGCTTCTGAAGGTTCCCGGGCGTGTTTCGGAACATGAAGTCGAAGTCCAGCGTCGTCACCGGAGCGCCCTGAAGTGCCGCCGCTGCGTTGCCGATGAGTACGGCATCAAGCCGGTGCTTCGCCAGCAACGCGGCGACGCGGGCGAGGATCGGTTCAGCCGTCATATCGGAAAGCTACCTGCGCTGACGGCACCGGGCACCTCTTGCGACGACGGCGCATGCCTACTCGTCGAGGCGGTCAATGCCAGCCAGAGAGTCGAAACCGCAGTCGAATGAGAGGATTTGCGCGACACCGTGGCGGCGCATGATCGACACATGGATGGCATCGCGCACGGAGAGCGATGCAGTGTCTATCGTCAATGTCTTCGCGCGCTCGACGTCCTGCAGCTCAACCGGATAGACATGGTCGACGATCTCGTGCAGCAGGTCAAACGCCGGCTGGATGGCTTCACGCCGGTTGATCGCGGCGTATCGATGCAGGATTTCCTGGAGTACCTCGACATCGGTCACCAGGCGAACGCCTTCAGCGATGTAGCGCTCCAACGCCCGGCGAGCGGCGAGCTTGTTTGGGTGCTCTGCACCGACGAGGTACATCGGGATGTTTGAATCCACGAAGATCATCGATCACGACCCGCCGTATCCTCGTTCGATTTCGTCCAACATCTGGTCGATATCACTAGTGGGAAACTCGTGTCGCGCCGCCTCCCGTACGGCCGCCAGCTTGCGGCGAGGATCGCCCAGTGATTCTCCGCGCCGGGCGTCGCGGAGAGCCTGGCGGACCCATTCGGCGACCGTCAGCCGATGTTTGGCTGCGACGCGTCGGATTTCAGCGATTTCCTGATCTTCGAGGAGAACCTGGAGGCGCGTAGTCATAGCATGAGTCTATAATACTCATGCTTATGAGTCAACGCGGGACTGCTGTTTTGCTCGAAGCCCTCGGCCGCGAGCTGTGATGAGCTTGGCCAAGGGCTATGCGGCACTTCGGTCGCCACTTCGACGCTGCAAAAATTTCAGCTTAGCGCACACCAAGCCGATCAAGCAGCTCGCCGAGCAGTCTGATCTCTTCGCCGTATCTGGCCCAGTCCCCCGAACGTTGTGCCTCAATCGCACCCTGGTACCTGCTCTTCACTTCACTCAGCAACGCCTGGAACGCTGGGTCTCCGGCACCCATTGCGGCCGGGGTATCGCCCACCGTTGCCACCTGCACAGGCCGCGCCGCGCCGCCACTTTCACCGAACATTGCCGACAGACCGGCCTCGAGCGTCTCGCGCATAACGACCTGATTCTGGTACGCGATCACGACGCGCTTGAGTTCGGGAATACGGCCGCCGTCGGACTGCAGATACAGCGGCTGAACGTAAAGCAGCCCTCGATCGATCGGGATCACCAGCAGGTCGCCACGGATCACTTCAGATCCGCGCTGATCCCACAGCGACACCTGCCTCGAAATTTCGGTGTCCTGGTTAATCCTGTTCTCGATCTGTCGCGGTCCGAAGACCAGACTCTGTCTCGGCAATCGGTACACGCGCAGCTTACCGTAATGCTCGCCGTCGCTGCGCGCCACCATCCATGCCGCGAGGTTGTCCTTTCCGCGCGGAGTGAACGGCGCCATGTAGATGTATTCAGCTTCGGGCTCGTCCGGCAGACGCATCACGATGTGACGCATGAACGGAACGCCGTCTTCGCGTGTGGCAACCGGGATCTGCCACTGATCCTCGCGATGATAGAAATCCACCGGCTCGTCCATGTGATACGTCGCATACAGTTCAGCCTGCAGGCGGTAGAGATCGTCCGGATACCGCACATGCGCGCGTAAATCGGCGGGCATGGAATCCATCGGCGTGAAGATGCCGGGAAATACTTTCTCCCAGGTTTGAATAAGCGGGTCGGTTGGTTCGGCGACGTAGGAGGTGATTGTGCCATCATACGCGTCGATGACCACCTTTACCGCGTTACGCATATACGTGGTTCCGTCTTGCGTACGGAACGAGTACGGGTAGTACCGCGTGGTCGTGTAAGCGTCCTGCATCCACTTGAGCGTGCCGTCCGTGGCCACGACCATATAAGGATCGCGATCGAACTGCAGGAACGGCAGCGCCTTGCGAACACGCGCCGAAATCTTTCGGTGGTAAAGCACTTTGCTCTCGGAGGTAATGTCACCCGAGAGCATCACGTTCATTGACCCGAAGTGCATAGCGAGCAACAGCCGGCGGAACACGTTGCCTACCGGAACACCGCCGGCACCTTCGTACGATGAATACAGGTTCTCATCACCGGCGGGATAATCAAACTCCCGCTGTTTCGTCTTGACGAAAATGAAAGGATCGGCCATTTCCCCATAATAGATCTGCGGACGTGTCACACTGATCGACACTGATGAGACCGGCGGGAGATCCTTCACAAACAATACGGGCAGGCCCTGGCCGGTGACTTGATTCACCGGGCTCATGGTGACGCCCATCCCATGTGTAAACGTGAGGTGCTCGTTGATAAACGTGCGGGTCGGAAGGGACGCGACGTTCAGCTCTCGCGGAGAGAGCAACACCTGGCGATACTTGCCGTCGATCCAGTACCGATCGTCGTCGATGTTGAGAAAATCGTAGTACGTGCGTATCTCCTGCAGCTGACCAAAGGTGCGCAGCAACGGTGCACGATCCCACAGGCGCACGTTGTCGATGGTCGGGCCGTTCGCCTGGATATTGGCCAATGTCAGATTGGCTTCGCCATCCAGATCGCGCGACTCAACACTGTCGAGCCCCCAGGCGTGGCGCGTCGCTTCGAGATGATGCACCAGATAGGGCGTTTCACGCGTCAGTTCGGTCGGCGCGACAACAAAGCGCTGTATAACGCTTGGGAACACACCGCGTCCGAGCACACCGGTGATCGCGTACGCCGCCACGGCGATGAATCCGTACCAGCCCAGTTGACGACGAATGCCTCCAACGATCACCAGCACCGCCCCCGCCACAGCGACCAACGTGGAGAACCTCAATGCGGGGAGCAGAGCGTTAAGATCTGTATAACTTGCACCGATCAGCGGACCAGTCGATGAAAACAACAGGCGAGGGATGTCGACGAACCAAAGGCTGAGCGCCATGAGGATAAAAAACGCCGCCAGAAGAATTGACAGGTGACGGCCGGCTGACGGTTCAATGCGAAGTCGTTTTGGCAGTGCAACGATGTCCCCACGCAGCGAATACACCGGAATCACGAGCACCAGGCACAGCAGCACCAGCGTTGAGAGAAGTGCGATCACTCCGCTCAGGAACGGTAAGCTGAACACGTAAAAGCCGACGTCGCGCCCGAAAATCGGGTCAACGCTGTTGAACGATGAGCGATTGGCCCAGAGCAGCAGGCGTTCCCAGCTCGCCGACGCACTGAGCGCCATAAAGATGGATAAAGCAATCGCGACCGGTTTCGAGAACCGCCGTACACTCGCCGTGACGTCGAGCGTTTGTCCACTGGTCCCGAGTTGTACGGCAACGGTTTCGGGCACCACACCACGTTGCGCGTAGCGCAGGTTTCCGAGCAGCATCACGGCGGCCACAAGGCCCGCACCCACGAACAGAGCGATGCGGGTCGTCAGTTCGCGAATGAAGACGACCTCGTACCCGATTTCGCGAAACCACCATAGATCGGCGAAAAAGCCGCTCATCGACGGGACAAAGAGGAACGCGAGAGCGCCGGCGATCAGGAATACGGCGGGGGAGGTCCTGCGAATTGGCACTGTTTTGGTCATCGCGCTGGCCTGGAAAAGAGTCGTTCAGCGATGTGGCGGGCCGCTGTGCGAGCAGTGGTTCGAGTGGAATCGCCCGATTGCTCCGCACCTTATAGGTAATATGGTGTCGCGGTCGAAGCCGATATCTCGCGCCGCCAGCTGCCGCTCCTGGACAGTGCGCCCCGTAGGGTTGGAGCAGGTGGGAGAGGACCGCCACTAGCCTCCTGTGGGGGCGAAGATCAGGTGCTGCGCAACCTGTTCTTGCCACCTGTAGTGGTGAGCGTCGCTCACACCCGCCGACGGTGCGACCGTCGCTGCAGACTTCCCTCGGGCCGACGCGACCGCCAATTGAGAGATTCGGACCAGAGAGCGTTCGCTCACCCCAATCGGCAGTCCCGCGCCCGCAATTACCTCAGGATCTGGAAACCAAGGCGTGACGGCTCGTTGTCCAAAAGCTCATCGTCGTGACTCATCCGTCCCAACGCCGCGCCGAGCCTCTCGCAAGCTGCTACTTCTGAGACTGTCATGTTGGCCAGCACGACACCGCACCCCCACGCGCCCGTGCTCTCCGGATAGACGAACGGCGACGGAATCGACAGCTCCCCACACCACAAACGCGCCGTCGGGTGCCAATCTGCCAATCTCCTGGTGTGCCCAACCGCGCTCCTCGGCCGAGTCGTAGCCATACCAGTAGAAGAGTCGGTACCCGCGCGCCGCCAGAAACGCGGGAATGGCAGACCGTCGGTTATCCATCTTCGCAGCATGAGGGTGGAAGGCGAGGGGGCGAGCCGCCCATGGATCAGTCGACTAGAATAGTCTCGCCAATTCGAACGATCCACTCACCGTGAGATTCCCCGTTGCACCGCCAGCAGCGAGCGGCGCCAATACGCCACTGAACGATCCGATAATCCGACTGGTCGTTACACTCGAGATGATGACACTCCCGCTGCCGCCGGTGAGCTGCGAACCCCAGGTCGCCAAAAGATTCCCCGGGATACCCGATGCCTGGATCGAGCGGACCGGCGTGCTTGCCTGAAGTGGATACGTTCCGGGACCGGTCATGTTCGCAATACTCATGGTGACGCTGCGTGTCCCATCGTTGGCAACCAGCGTGAGTATTGGGTTGCCGCCGCCTGCATTCGTGATACTTCCTGCCACGTTTGATGCGAAGAACGGACCATTCACGGTTCCCGTAAAGCTGCTGCCTTGATTGGGGAGCGCCAAGCCGGCAGTCCCTGACACGGGAATGTCGAGCGTTCCATCAGTAACTTTCGGAGTTCCGGTTGCACCCGTCAGGAGCGGGGTCGTATCAAAACGGAACGTGGCGACCATTCGCGTCGCGGTCAGTGTGGAAATGACAATCTGCCCCGAGTTTCCGTTAAGTGGCGTTGACCACCCGCCGTTTGGCGCCCGAGACAGTTGCCCCGTGCCGCCGAAGACGGAAACGCCAACACCGAGTGGGTAGGTGCCGGGTCCTTTGATGTTGTACAGCTGAATGACCATCCCGTAGTTGTTGGCACCAGTGGTCTGGAACGCCGTGATGGTGTACAACCCGGCACCCGCGTTGACCGCCTGAACGGCGAGCGTGGGTTGCCACAGGACACCGTCGATCTTGGCGCTCATGTTGGGCAGGTTCTGGTTACCGCCACCGGGACCGGCAGGGTTGCTGCCGCCACAAGCAGACAGGGTCATAAGGGCGGCGGTGAGCAGGCTTACGCGTGAAGAGAGCATGGGCGGCCTCGAGTGGTTTGTCGGAGAGAGTTCTCGCAACCTTTCAATGCGCAACAAAGGCCCCTGAACCGTCTTTCGGGCGGGATGACCGTCGCGCCTCCCCGCCGGTTCGTCTCAGCGCTATGCTCCCGATCGCCGTACACGCCTGAGATCACCCCCCCAACACACCTCTGCGTATGCTCCGCCTCCCCTCACTTCGAGCCCCGGGCGCATTGGCGCTCGCTGTCCTCGCCGCGCCACTCTCTGCCCAGAACGGCCAGGTCGCGCAGGAGTTTGAGAAACTCCACTTCCGTTCCATCGGCCCCGCGACGATGTCTGGACGCGTCGCCGACCTCGCGGTCTACGAAGCCAACCCCGCCATCTATTACGCAGGCACTGCGCATGGCGGCCTGTGGAAGACAACCAACAACGGCGCCACATTCGAGGCCCTCTTTCAGAATCAGGGACTCATCTCGATCGGGGACGTCGCCATTTCGCAGACCAATCCCGACCTCGTGTGGGTCGGTGCAGGTGAATCCAACAACCGTCAATCCACCTCGTGGGGTGGCGGTTTATTTAAATCCATCGACGGCGGCAAAACGTTCGCCCTGATGGGGCTCGCCAACTCGCGACACATCAACCGCATCGTTATTCACCCGAACAACAGCGACATCGTGCTCGTCGCAGCGACCGGCCCGCTCTTTGGCCCCGGCGGTGAACGCGGCATCTACAAAACCACTGACGGCGGCAAAACGTGGAAGCAGGTGCTCAAGGGAGATGACGACACGGGTGCCAACGACCTGGTCATCGCGGCCACCGATCCGAATGTTCTCTTTGCCTCGATGTACCAGCGCCGACGCACCGCCTGCTGCATGAACGGCGGTGGACCCAACAGCGCTCTCCATAAATCCACCGACGGCGGCGAAACATGGAAGCGTCTTTCAGGGAACGGACTTCCCGAAGGACCACTCGGCCGCATCGCGGTCGACGTGTTCAGTCAGAACGCGAACATCGTCTATGCCAGCATTGAAGGACCGTCGGCCCAGGGTCAGGGTGGCGGCGGTGGCGGCGGTGGCGGCGGTGGCGGCGCGGCAGCTGGCGCTGCGAATGCACCCAACCCACCAAGCGTCAGCGGCATCTACCGCTCGGACGACGGCGGCAACACGTGGAGAAGAGCCAGTTCAATTAATGCGCGCCCGATGTACTTCAGCAAGGTGCGCATTGATCCCCTCAACTCCGACCGCGTCTACATGGGTGGGGTCGGCCTGCACGTGTCCAATGACGGAGGAAAACGCTTCGAGACGGACGCCGCGCAGGTCATACACGATGACGTCCATGCCATCTGGATTAATCCGAAGAACACCGATCATGTCCTGATCGGCAACGACGGCGGCCTCGCTGTGTCGTACGACGGCAATTACTCATGGTCCTTTATTCCCAACATTCCTGTCGGTCTGTTCTACCACGTCGGCTTCGACATGGAGATGCCATTCAATGTCTGCGGCGGCATGCAGGACAACTACAATTGGTGCGGTCCCAGCGCATCGCGTCTGGGCCGCGGCATTATGAACTACGATTGGTTCCAGATCCTCGGCGGCGACGGTTTTGTGGCGATCCCCGATCTGCGCGACTCCCGCATCGTCTACACGGAATCGCAGGACGGCAACATCATCCGTCGCAATAAAGTGACTGGCGAATCGCGCTCCATCCGTCCATCGGCCACCAACGTCACCAACTACACCGCCGGTGAGTCCTATCGCTTTCACTGGGATACTCCCTTGATGTTGTCGCCTAACGACCCCGGCATCCTGATGGCGGCGGCCAACCGGGTGTTTGTGTCGCGCGATCGCGGTGATTCATGGGACGCCATCAGCCCCGATCTCACGCAGAATGCCTCGAGAGACAGCATCGTCACGATGGGAGTCAAAGGATCGGACATCCGAATCGCGCGCAACGACGGTATTTCGCAGTGGCCATCAATTGTTGCACTGGCGGAATCGCCGAGGCAGG
>JBGTBX010000161.1:0-73472 GCA_041749115.1 Gemmatimonadaceae bacterium | reverse complement strand
AACTACGGCCGCAGGGAACATCCGCGCCGCGGCGTCAGCGGTCGCGAACTGACGCTCGGTATCTAAATAGCAGGCAGACCCAGCTGAGCTTCACGTTGTGCGAGCAGAACGCCCTCCAGCCCTGTCCAACTCAGGAGTCATCCAATGCGTCACGCCCTGTTCCTCTCCGCGATTACTCTCGCACTGCCAATCGGACCACAGATGGCCGCACAGGAGACTGCGGCGATTCCTGTGAAGCAATTCGAGGTACCGTGGGGCAGACAGGATCGGCCCAGAGATCCGTCCGTTCATCCGGACGGCAGCGTGTTTTTCGTTGGTCAGGAAGGGAACTACGTGGCACGCCTCGATCCGCGTACGGGTGAGTTTAAGCGGTTCACGATCGCAGAGGGCGCCTATCCGCATACCTGCGCAGTGGACGCGCGCGGCATTGTATGGTACGCCGGCAATCGTAACGGTACGATCGGACGACTCGATCCGCGCACAGGTGAGGTGACAAGCTTTCCGACGCCCGAAGGCATCAGTGATCCACACACGATGGTGTTTGATAAGCAAGGGAACATCTGGTTCACTGCACAGACATCCGGAGCGGTGGGTCACTTCGATGTGACCGCAAAAACTTTCAAAATTGTTATGACAGATGAACGCTCGCGCCCGTACGGTATCGAGCTCGATTCCAAGGGAAACCCGTGGTTCAATCTGTTCGGAACGAACAAAATAGGAACCATCGATCCGAAGACGATGGCGCTCAAGACGTTCGAAGTTGGCACGGAGCGCACCCGCGACCGCCGAATTGCCATCGCGTCGGACGACCGCGTCTACTACACCGACTACACCCGTGGCTTCCTCGGCCGACTGGATCCGAAAACGGGGAAGTTTGAAGAGTTCGCTCTGCCTGGTGGTGGCAATTCGCTGCCGTACGGCATGACCATTGATGATCAGGACCGCGTGTGGGTCGCTGAAGCCAATCCGCAGCGACCGAATCGCCTTGTTGGCTTCGACCACAAAACCAACAAGATCATCAGCGTGACCGAGGTGCCTGGCGAGATCAACACCATCCGCCACATGGTGTTCGACAAGAAGTCGCGCATGATCTGGTTCGGAGCCGACGCGGGCTTCATTTCCCGCGCCGATGTCTCGGCGTTAAAGGTCGCAATGTGATTGTAGGGGGAGTGACGAAGCGAGGTTTCCTGAATGTGTACGCAGTACCTAACGCACATTCAGGAGACCTGTGATGATCACCGCAATAGGATTCAGCAAGCGAACGGCGATGGCCGCTGTCGCGATTATGGGCGCCGTCGCATGTAGTTCAGCGACAGATTCCACACCAACCGTCTTCGAGGGGCTGAAGCAGGCAGCGGTTCGCGACAGCGCGGGTACCAGTCAGCCCACTCCGTCGGCGGAGGGGCCCGGATTTGTACGCGGCACTGTGCTCGGCCCCTCTCAGCCGGGTGCGGGAAATGACTCGCTGGCGACTGCGCCGCGTGTCGCAAACGCAAAAATCACCGCTTATCCCGTACAGAGCGGAGCTAACACCGGTGCGCCGGTACTCGGCCCGCAGGCGGGGACCGCCACCTCGGGAGCGGACGGCAAGTTCACCATGCCCACCATTCCCGGCGGTGATTACGTATTTACGATCACTCCCGCAGCCAACAGCCCGTACTCCGGCGTCTGGGTCACAACGCGCATTCACCCGGGGAGCAGTGATTGGCCGTGGTGGGTCATCCTTCCGAACAAGACCAGCTGAACGAGGCGCGGAAATCAGGCTGGCGAACGCACCTTCGTGGAATCAGAAGCGAAGCTGTATCGACGACCGTGAGGTAGTGATGACAGAGGCCGGAGCAATCGCAGCCGGCCTCTGTGTTTCGGACAGATCCCGAGGGCTTACGCGAGCGGAGATAGTGTTAATCCGGGGTCGCTGGAACTGCCCCGACATCCCTCTCCCACGCGTTCAGCAGCGCCCGCAATCGCTGCGCGACATCCTGACGCTGCGCGGCGAGATCCTGCCGCTCTCCCAGGTCCTGCGAGACGTCAAACAACATCGTCGCAGTGCCATCCACGAGCAGCTTGTAGTTGCCGTCGCGCACGGCTCGCTGCGAGAATCCACCCACCTCCGTGCGCCAGAAGAGCGTTCGAGGCAGCGGTGCACGATTGCTCTGCACGATCGGCATGAGGTCCATACCCTCAAACTGGACGTCTTTTGGAACAGCTGAACGTGTGGTGGTCAGAATTGTGGCGGAAATGTCCATGGTCGTCCCCACCTGACCTGTCACTTTTCCGGCTGGGATTCGGCCCGTCCATCGCATGATCGTGGGCACCCGGATTCCCCCCTCCCACAACGTCCACTTCCGGTGAAACAGCGGCGTGTTGCGTGAAAGCCACTCTCCGCCATTGTCGTTGGTGAAGATGATCAGTGTGTTCTCCCCAATACCGAGTGAATCAATGAGGTCCACGATCCGACCGATCTGCGCGTCGGCACTTTCGACCATGGCTATATAGTCGGCGCGGGTGCCGGTACTGTCGTCTGACGGTTGCAGGTGGCGCGCATTACCGATGGCGCGCGACGGTCTGCCCGGCGGCTGATACGGCCAGTGCGGTGCGCCGAACGCAACCTCCATAAAAAACGGACGCGTTCGATTATCGCGAATAAACTGCAAGGCACGATCGGCGGTCAGATCGGTCATATAACCGTCAGCCGTTACGGGCGTGCTGTTCTCAAACAGATCCGGTCGGCCCGCACCATCCGTGTGCTGATAGTAGTCCACATAACCGCTCTTGAATCCCCAGAAGTAGTCGAAGCCATGCGCATTGGGGGAGTTCTCCGGCTTGTAGCCGAGGTGCCATTTGCCGACAAGCGCGGTCGCGTAGCCATTGTTCCGGAGCAATTGCGGGAGCGATCGACCGTTCACTGGCAGGCCACGCTCGACGTCCTTCGTGCTTGAGTTGCTGAGTGCTTTCTCCAGCCCGGCGCGCTGCTGATAACGTCCGCTGATTAATGCCGCGCGGGTTGGTGTGCAAAGCGGGGCGTTTGCATAAAAATCAGTAAACCGCGTGCCCTGCGCCGCGAGCCGGTCGATGGCGGGAGTACGGATGTCGGGCGCACCGTAGCTGCCGATGTCACCATAGCCAAGATCGTCGGTGATAATCAGCAGCACGTTGGGACGTTGTCCCGGCGCCTGACACGCGGCAGGGCTGGCGAGCAGCAGCGCGAGGATCAGCAGCGGTAGTCCCCGTTGCATGATCACTTCGCCACCGCACCCAACATCTTGCCCAGGAACTCATCGATGGAGCCGTTCTCAATCCATCGCACGACAATGACGAGGTCGTGATCAGGGCTTGCAAAAACGAGATTGGTTCCATTGCCGACGTGGCCGAATGCGTTTGCTGGTGCACTGGGCATCCATTTGCGATCGGTGTTGAGGTACCAGTTCATAAATCCATACGTCGGCTGCGGTTTGGTTGGAGTCAGCGACATCGCGACCCACTCCTCGGACAGGATGCGTTTTTCGCCCCACACGCCGCGTCGAAGGGTGAGTAGTCCGAATCGTGCCATGTCCCACGCGTTGATCCACATCCCGCCGCCCCAGTGTCCGCCGCCGGATACAACCTGCGTGGGGCGGCCGTCCAGCAGAATCCACGAATTGTCGTAGCCGTGCCAGCGCCAGGTCTGCGAAGCGCCGATCGGTTCCATGAGATTCTCGCGGAGCACTTCGGGCAGCGGGCGTCGCCACACGTTGGTCGCCGCGAGGGCAAGTGCATTCACCCGCACGTCGTTGTATTCGTACGCTGTACCCGGGGCCTTGCGCGCGCGTGTGCGCCATTCGGCCGGGTTCTGCAATGGACGATCGGCCCATTCGGGCTTGCCCCACAACGTGCCTTCCCAGTCGGATGTCTGCCGCAGCAAGTCATCCCATGTAATCAACTTGTTGTGCGGTGTGGAAAAGGGCTCGAG
The DNA here is from genome assembly GCA_041749115.1 of Gemmatimonadaceae bacterium. GTDB lineage: Bacteria > Gemmatimonadota > Gemmatimonadetes > Gemmatimonadales > Gemmatimonadaceae > JBGTBX01. The sequence goes on along the minus strand of JBGTBX010000161.1, from coordinate 69,523 downwards.
CAGGTAGGAGTGTCCTGCAGCGGAACCCGGCTCGCTCGGCGCCTGAAATCGGAGCGGAATAACGGGTGCCATCGCTTTCCAGACCGTGTCACGAACTGAGCGGATTAATCCGCGGTCGACCGCCATGCCGATCGTGGCGCTGAGAAAACTCTTGGTCACTGAGTGCGTCATGTCGACGCGATCCGGCTCGCCCCACGATGCGACCAGGTAGCCTCCACGAACCACGACGCCGGACGGTTCTCCGCGCGGTTTGAACGGGCCGATGCCTTGCCCGTAGGGCTCACGGCCGAAGCTGCGATAGTGCGATTCCTCCATATCCCGCGGCGCCTTCGCGTCTGCCTGCTGCGCGAATGCGATCGCGGCCTGGAGTTTCGCGGCGTCCATTCCTGCCTGGGCCGGGGTTCGCTGCTCCCACTGTGCTCCTGGGACGTAGGCTCCGGCGCGGCTGGCCTGGGCGGGAGCTGGAGCGGCTGTAAGAGTGGCCCAGGTGAGTGCGGCCAGAGCGGGGAGGAGGAGACGCATGCCGAGTGTGGTGGGAGTCATGGAGATCGATTCGACGGACCGGCAGCGCTGCGGACGAGACAAAGCATCTTCCGCAGGGTGGCCGCAGACCCCTATAGTAGGCAAGCGGCGCTGGCTCCGCGAGCTTGAACAGTGCGGTCCGCGCCTGCGCGCCGGGACGTATCGAGCTGACGGGTGAGGTCGGCACCAGCTTGCTCGGCCTGTGTCGCCTCTGGCGCAGCAGTTCGGGTGGCGCTCGTGCGCCGTCGCGCTGGTCCCCCTCAGAGCCGGGATGCGAGAGGGCGGCCAGGGGGAGTGGAAGGTGGGGAGCGCTGGCCGGCGGCGACGCAGTGGGATGGGGAGGAGGATTGAGGATTAGCGTTGGCTTAACATCACTACGGAGTGCGCCATGCATAAAACGGCACAGTTGGCACGTCGCGGCTTTATCTCCCGCGTTGCGGTGGGCGCTGGTGCGCTTGGTCTTGTCCCCCGTACGGCGCTGTTTGCATTGCCCGACTCAGTGCAGGGGCCCGCTCCTGACGACGAGTATGACGCGCTGATCAAGCTGGGGAACAACGAGAACAACTACGGGCCATCTGAATCTGTGATCAAGGCCATGACCCACGCCTTTAAGTATTCGATGCGTTATGGGTATCCCAACAGCGGCGTTGTGGCGGCCATAGCTGAGCGCGACGGCGTTAAGCCCGAGAATATCCTGCTGTCTGCCGGATCCGGTGAGATCCTGGATGTATCGTGTTCGGCGTTTCTTGGCGGCGGCAAGAAGATCGTCGGATCAGACCCGTCGTACTCCATTCTGTACTCACATGCTACGGGCCTTAAATCGGACACGATCAAGGTTCCGCTGCTTCCGGACTATAATCAGGACATCAACGCGATGATCCGCGCGACGAAACAGAATCATCGCGAGGTTGGTTTTGTTTATCTGTGCAATCCAAACAACCCAACGGGGCGTGTGGTGCCGCGCGATCAGGTGCGCCGGTTGCTCGATGAAATTCCCCCCGATGTGCCAGTCTTGATTGACGAGGCGTACCACCATTTTGTGGAGGACCCCGGGTATGCGTCATCCATGTCGTACGTGAACGAGGGGCGTCGCGTGGTCGTGGCGCGCACGTTCAGCAAGATCTCAGGGCTGGCCGGTATGCGACTGGGTTATGCTGTTGCACCGCGGGATCTCCTTGCGCCGATGCGGGCCCACATGACGGGAAGTATCAGCGCTGTCGTGCAGTATGGCGGCGCGGCGGCATTAAAAGACACGGTCTCGCAGGCGTGGGTGAAGAAGGTCACCATCGAGGAGCGCGAGAAGGCCACAAAAGCGTTGCGCGGGATGGGCTACGACACGATTCCGTCGGACGCGAACTTTTTCATGGTCCATCTCAAGCGGCCGGTGCAACCGGTGATTGCGGCATTTCGCGAAAAGGGTGTGCTGGTGGGTCGACCCTTCCCGCCGATGCTGGAGCATCTGCGCGTGTCGGTGGGCACGCCGGAAGATATGAAGCGTTTTATGGTAGCCTTCGGTGAGGTGATGTCGAAGCCCGCTGGCAACGGATAGGCGATCAGGGGTCGCGAGACATCTTCAGGTTCATTGGCAGGACGGTGGTGCCCCAATGCATGCGGAGCACCGTTGAGTCGCGCCCAACAACCGGGAAATAGTACGCGAGCGCTTCCATGTGCTCGCCGCGCACCGGCGTGATCTGCACGCGCAACACGTCGGTCGCTTCGCCCGGGTAGGGCTGATGAAAAACGCGCGCGGCCGCGTTGAGGATCACGGTCCATGGGGCGTTTCTCTGCGGGATCAACCAGATCGAATAGGTGCCCGCCTTGAGTGGCGTGCCCTCAAAGACCACGTCCCTGCTCAGCTGAATGAATGTCGCCGAGTCTGCGCCGGGATGCCAGGTGCGCCCAAAACGGACGATAGCGCCCTCAGCACTGTCGCCAAACAGGAGGCGTCCCCGGGCCGTGGGCCGATTGTATTCGATAGCGACGTCCGTGTAGGCCACCCGTTGAGTGACGCTGCCGTGCTGGCTGAAGGGAATCGATTGTGCGACGCTCACAGCGGGGAGCACGGTCGCAAGGAGCAGGCCTAACGTGAGAGCGGGGTGCACGGCACAGTCCGGGGCAAAGGGTTATGCACGTATCCAGCAAGCCCTTATCCCGTTCCGAACAATGCAACCGACCCACTGTTCAAGCGAGGCGAGCACCGGCTCGGGACACCACCTCAGGGCCGCGGCCCGCGGTCCACGGCCGAAACGTTCACCCACTTTACGGCCGAGCCAAGGAGGTGTTCATGCTCGGCCACGCTGTCGTGCAACGCGTCAAGGCGCTATCTTACGAGCGTTACAAAACCCTTCCGCCAGGTGACTGTTTTATCATGCCCGTTCAGCTTTCTGATATCGAGATTCAGCGCTCCCTCGGCTCGCTGCCTGGCTGGTCACGACGTGGCAATGCACTGGTGAAGCAGTTTGTGCAGCCGTCGTTTCTTGAGGGGATTGATTGGGTGCGAAAGGTCGCCGATGTCGCCGAGGAGCTTGATCACCACCCGGACATCGACATCCGACATACCAAGATCACGATTGGGTGCTCCACGCACTCTGCCGGCGGAATCACGGAAAAGGACGTGGAGCTGGCCCAACGGATTGACGCGCTCTAACGTCGGCGTCCGAGCAGGTTGAGGATCGCCAGGAACATGTTGAGTAGGTCGAGATAGATGTTCACTGCCGCCCGGACATAGTCGTTAGGTCCGTAGACGTTGCGCAAACGCCAGGTGTCATAGATCAGCAGGCCGCCGAAGACGAGCACCGCCATGGCCGAAAGCCAGATCGATGCACCGGCGCTCTTGACGAACAGATTAATTACCGAGGCGACGATCAGCACCCACAGGCCGATCGTAAAGAAGGCGCCCATCGCGCTGAAATCCCGGCGTGAGAACCACGCGTAGAGCGTGAGCACACCAAAGGTAGATCCGGTCAGAAGCCCCGCCTGCGTAATGAGGCCCGGTTGATCGCGGGCGTAGAAGAACATGATGGGAGAGAGTGCTACGCCTTCAATGAACGTGAACAGAAGGACCAGTCCGATGTTCGCCGGGAAGGCATCGCGCACTTTGAGCGCGATAATGAGTGGCGCGAACGTCGCGAGCATAGTGATGAACGGGTGTGCCAGGACCCAGTTCATCACCAGCGGCTGGCTCAGTCCGAACCAGACGCCAACCATCGTGACGAGGACGCTGACAAAAACCAGGGAGTATGTGCGGCGCACAAGCGTGGCGCGCTCAGTCCCGGTGCGTACGGTTATCGGCGCATCAAACGTGCGAAACGAAGCACCCATCTGTCGAAAACTCCTTGTTGTAATCGGGTAGCTGGGAAAATAGCGGGGTGGCAGGTGGAACGAGAGCGCTGATACCCCGGAATGGCGAAAGGCGCCCGCTCAGGAGCGCCGTCTCATGTGATTGTCCGGTCAACACTTCCGATGTTCGCCGGAGATCAGCGAGGACTGGTCAGAGAAACTGAGCGCCGCTGCGGGTTTGGTGGGTCCGCTGGCGGCGCTCCGAACTGCGCTGGCACTCTCAGCGGAGATCAGTTGCGTCGGATCTCCACGCTGCCGTTGACCGTGGAAAACCGGATCTTTCGCCCTCCCGTACCGATCTGACCGCGCAAACGACGCGGATTGATGCGCCCCGACAACGTGATCGGAAAGTCCGAACTGATTCGGCCGTTTACCGTACTGATGTCGAACTCGGCATTGATGTTGTCAGGGATCGTGACTTCGATAGACCCATTCACGGTGCGAAAATCGAGGTCCTTGTCGCCGATGTTCGCCATGCGAACGTTGATGCCGCCATTTACTGTGTGTGCGGTCACCGGGCCGCCGGTAGACGAGGCGTCAATCGACCCGTTCACAGTTGTTGCTTCCACTTCGGACGTGGCTCCCCGGATTTCGAGGCCACCGTTGATAGTACTCGTGACCAGTTTTATACCGGCAGGGAGTCGTACAGTAAACTCCACCGCGGTGTCGTTCTCCCGCTCGCCGCGCCGGCGGTCATTGTTGCGTGTTCGGTACCCGTCTTCGTCACACTGTGTGTCCTCGTTCCAGATCGCACAGACAATCACGCTGCCATCTGAACTGCGCTGTTCGATACGCACCTCATCGGGGTTGCCACGCCGCCAGCTCTTTTCAGCCGTGATCACAACCTGGTCCCCGCTGGCGCGGTCAACCTTGATCGCTCCGTTGAGATTACGCACGTATACCCAGCGTCCTTCGGCTACGCGACCTTCCCAGCTGAACGCGCGCTCGGTGCGACGGGTCTGCGCATCCAGCTGACAGGGGGCAGCGACGAGCAACGCCGCAGATAAAAGAATAAATCGTTTCATGGTTTCAGTGACTGGAGTAACAAAAAGCCGGCGTGCTACTTTCTGCGAATTTCGACATCGCCGCTGAAAGATTCAGCTACGATGCGGGGACCGCCGTTGCCAATGGTGAATTCGAGGCGGCGTGGCTGGTTGAACGCTCGACCACCGGGTTGCAGAACCAGCGGAAAGTCAGATTCGACGTCGCCGCTGTAGGTGGCGATGGTGATGTTGGCATTGGTCGCGCGCGGCAGCGTAATCACAACCGTGCCTGAATGTGTTTCGAAGTCGTATCGTCCCGTCGCGTCTGCGTTTCCTTCGAACGTGATGTCACCACTGCTCGAACTGAGACTGACGAAGCGTGCGGATGACTGCGTAGCCACAACGTCACCGCTGGTGCTGGAGAGGCGGACATCACCTGATACACGGTCCACAATCACTTCGCCGCTGACGGACCTGGCATCGATTTCTCGGGCGCCCCTCACACGCACTTCACCGGAGATGGTACCGACGTGCACACGATCGCTGTCGTCGATCTCGATATCTCCGCTGCTGGTGCCAACTTCAACGCCGCCGCGAATCGTGTGCACCTTAACGTCGCCGGACGTCGAGCGAGCCACCACACGTGTTCCCTGAGGGACCAGCAGTTCCAGGCGCGTATCGCCATACCTGCCGTTGCGGTTGTTCCCACGTTCGGATCGGACTTCGAGGCTCAGACGGGACGACGACGCATCAAGACGCAGCGCGCCGCGATCGCTGTATGCGCGGATCTGGACGTCGCGGCGGTCAGACCCCGTGATCACGATGTCTCCGCTGCTGCTGTTCAGATCAATGGTGCCGTTTGACGCGAAGGCGAACGTTGTGTCAACGCGCGATTGCTGGATGGAGTCAGCGTCCTGGTCGTACTCGCGTCCGGACTTGTTTCTGGACTTGATCTGCCATTCAAGGTTCGTTGACACCCGGTCGACGATCGTCAGTGCTTTTCGTTCGATCTGTGTAGCCAGGCGCTCGCTGTTGCCGACGAGTGACTCGATCAGCCGTTCGATGTCGCGTTCGAGTGACTGAGCCTGGATCGGACCGGCGTCGGCTGCAGCAACGATGAACGCAAGGGAAAGGAAAGATAGGCGCATCTACAAACTCGATGAATGGAGGGCCGCTGTACGCAGCAGGCCCAGTTTACGTTCCAGCGATTTATTCAACTGTTCTGCGAGGAAGCCGCTGCGCGGATCCCGTGCCAGCGCTGCACGCGCCTCGGCGATCGCACTGTCGACGGTGCGCAGCGACGATTCAATGATCGCCTTCGTGGTCGGATCAAGAAACTCGCCGCCCTCATCCATGACAGTCTTGAGGGCCTCGATCTCGCGCTGGTAGGTCACGCGCGCTGTCGGGCGTTCTGCGCCCGCGACCGGCGTGACGCTGGCACCACCTGCGGTTACGGTTGGCGCGGAGGTCGACTCGACGGCGGATAATGATTCAACTGGAGCCACCGGCGCGCGTACAACCATTGCACTCGGCGCAACCGTTGGTGATGATGAGGCACTCTCCGGCGATGTTGAAGCGCTCCAACGACCAAGTGCCACCGCACCGATCAGCGCGGCAGCCATACCGCCCAGGACAACGTGCGATCGTGAGATGGCCCATCGAGACGGACGTGCAGTGACGCTCGGTGCCGCGGTGAACGGAAGTACGGTCGGTTGAATGCGGGATTCGATCCCGGCCCAGAGATCGCGCGCCGGTACAAGAACGGGCAGCTCGGCCGCATCGTCGCGGATCGCCGAGAGATCAGCGATCAACGTGCGACAATCGTGGCATGCCGCCGTATGCAATTCGAACGAGACACGCTCCGATGCGTTGAGTTCATCATCGATGAACTCCGATGCCCGAGCTTCTATCTGTTCGCAGCTGAATGTTTGGGACATCATTGAGTCAATACCTTGCGAAGCAGGAGGCGGGCACGGTGCAACTGTGCTTTACTGCCCCCCGACGTAATGTGCAGCATATCTGCGATCTCTTCGTGCTTGAACCCTTCGACATCGTGGAGCACGAATATCTGCCGTGCTCCCTTTGGTAACGTGGCCATCGCCGTCTCCAGATCAATTGACGCCCCGGGAACCGAGGCATTACTCCGTTGCGGGAGCGCGTCAATCTCACCGTCGTCATCCGCCTGCCGAGCCTGCCGCCGTGATTCTGATTTCTTTGCGTTCAGTACCACATTGACTGCTAATCTGTGGAGCCAGGTACCGAACGCGGCATCACCACGAAACAACGACAACTTCTCCCATGCGCGAACAAACACGTCCTGCGTCAGCTCTTCGGCCGCGCTGCGGTCCCGCACCATTCGCGCGCACACCGAGTACACCCGGTTTACGTGACTGTGGTACAATCGTTCGAACGCGTGCCGGTCGCCCGACGCAGCCAGAGCCACATCGGAAGCAGTAGCCTCGTGCGAGAGAGGTTCTTGCTCCAGAGCTTTCACCATATCGGTTGGACCGGATACCATCATTTCTACTTAGAAAGACAGTCTGAGCACGGTCAGGGTTTGAAGCCCCTACGAGCGCCACGCCGATCGGTTTTCAGAAATCCGGCTACAGGCTCTTTCCTGGAGGGATCCACGGCGCCAGCCGGTCGCGCATCACCTTCAGCGCTTTTCCCATCTGCGCCTCCACGGCTTTGACCGTAACCCCCAGCTCTTCGGCCACTTCGGCGTAGCGGAGCCCTCGCACGCGATTGAGCTCGAACACCTGTTTGCAGCGCGGCGGGAGGGAGGCCACAGCCTCAAGGAACGCCGCGTGCATCTCCTTGCCCACGGCATCTGCATCGGCGGAGCTGTGAGCGGGCAAAGTGTCCGTATCGAACTCGTCCCGCGATTCGACTCGGGCTCGGCGGAGGCGGTTCAGCGACCGATTTCGCGTGGATTGGAAGAGATACGCCTGCGGCGACCCCTCAAAAACCAGCTGCTCCCGTCGTCGCCAGAGTTCGAGCATCACGTCCTGAACCACCTCTTCGGCGGCGTCATTGTCGCGAAGCATGCGCTCGGCTATGCGGCGCATCGGTTCGTACCAGGTGCGGTAGATCGTGCCATACGCGTCCTCATCCCCGGCCCGGAGTCGCCGCAGCAGTTCGCTGTTCGTCACCGAGCTCGAAGTGGGTTTTTTTGGCGGATCGGAGTGGGACGCGGCCTCATCCATACCAAGATACGAGAAACACTCAAGACGTGACGCCGGCGGGGTCACGTACTTCGAACTGGCGCTCAGCGGGAACGTCGCGCATCTCTTCGTCCGTCATCGGTCGCAGAGCGACTGGACCGGGGCCGCTACTTTGCGTTGGATCTACCTGCTGAACAGGCAACCCAGGCAGAATTTCGCCAATCTGTATTACCGGGGCCAGATCGTGAAAACTCGGCGTTGGCTGAAAGACGCCGGCCATGATGCCACGTTCTTCGAAAGTTTGAATAAGGTACACGACATCCCCGAGATGTTGGCCGTTGCGCCAGAGAGAGTAGTTCATGGTGGCACTGCCCCAGTGAGCATGGTGGATGGTGGGTGATGGGCAGGATACGAAGGATTTGGTGGGCTGTGCCACAGCGAACGGGTTCCCGCCTCATATCGTATCCAATGGCCTGGATCGACGGGAGAGTCCGCCCATGCGGGCTGCCAGCGGTCTTTCCCGCGACCCGAGTAGGGTTCATGTTTCGCCGTGTGTTTCATGTGCGATGACTCCTGATCCGTTCAAACCAGACTCGCCCGAAGCATGGGAGGCGATGGCCCGCTACACCTCGTCGGAGGCCTCTGACGACGAGGCAGCGGAAATTACGCGTTGGCTCGAGTCCCACGGCGGTGACCGGGAGATGATTGAGGGGCTCCACGAGGCACTGGCGAGACTTACCACATCCGGCGCCCCGGATCTCGACGTAGAGAAATCGCTGGCTGAGGTGAAGGCCAGAATGCGCACAAGCGGCGTAACGGACCTCTCCGCGCACCGAGCGCGCGCTGCGACTCGCTCGCAGGCGCCGTCGGCGGGGAATCGAACATTCCTGCGTGTCGCTGCGGCGCTGACGGTGGCTGTCGGTGGTGCTGGACTCGCCTGGATGGCCGTGGATCGTAGCGCAGGAACCCTTGTCGCGGAAACGAGTGTCTATACGACGGGCGCTGGAGAGCGCGACTCGGTGAACCTTTCCGACGGTACACGGGTTGTTCTTGGACCAGGGAGCGAGCTGGTCGTTGCTCCTGACTACAGTAGTGGGACGGCCGAACGGTCGGTGTCCTTGAAGGGTGAAGGCTATTTTGACGTTGTACACAGTGATGCACGGCCTTTCGTTATTCACGCCGGCAATGCATCGGTGCGGGATGTCGGAACGGTCTTCAGTGTTCGCACGCTGGACAGCGATGTTCGCGTGTCAGTGCAGGAGGGAGCAGTTGTACTGCAGCACATCTCACAGACCGGTGACAGTTTAATGCTGAATGCGGGCGATGTCGGCACACTGCGAGGGACGGATGTTCTGGCGGAAGCGGGTCGCGCTTCGCCGGACGATCTCGCGTGGATGCAGGGTCGCCTGGTATTCCGCGATGCCTCGCTTGACGTTGTTGGCGACGCGCTGAAGCGGTCGTTAGGTGTTCACCTGCAGATCGACGATCCCGCACTCGGGAGCCGCCGGCTTACCACAGAATTCACCGGGATGGCACCCGCCGACATCGGCAGGGCGTTGGCCCTCGCGGTCGGCGGCGCTGAAGAGATCAGGGGCGACACGGTTTCCATCCGCACAATGCCGGCCCGACGGTGAACAGGCCCCGGCCTCGCAGAGGCCTCCTGACATGTGCGGCCATCGGGTTGGTCGTCGCGCCGCTTGGGCTCAGCGCCCAGGCGGCGTGCGCGTTTCCGGGATCGGCGCAGGATCGGTCGTGGCCCGAGCCCCTTGACCGGGTTGTCACGATGCGCTCCAACACCGTTCCCCTGCGCGACGCGATCGACGCGCTGGTAAGTGGAACGGGATTGCGCATCACCTACAGCAGCGATCTGTTGCCGGCCCGTTCGGTGTGCGCCAGCCTGACCTCTCAACGCGTCGGGGCCGTGCTCTCGACCTGGCTGAGTGGTACGACGTTGGAGCCGGTCGCAGTCAGCGCACAGCTTATTGTTCTCGCACCCGCACGCGGGCAGGCAGGCGCCGCGCGCCCGGAGCCACGGGAGTTCCCGGCTCAGCCGCTCGACGTTGTGTCCGTCCAGGGCTCAGCCGACCGCGGCGTGGATGTGCGACGCGACGTTTACGCGCGCGACGTGATCCATCGAACCGCTTTACAAAATACTCCCGGTGCAACGCTCGGGCAGATTCTGAGCGTCGCAGTGCCCGGCTTGTGGGCATGGAGCCCGTCCGGGCAAGGATTGCAGACCAGCGGCGTTTCGCTGCGTGGGGCGTCATCGTTTGGAGTCACGTCACCCAAGGTGTATATCGACGGGATCGAGGTCGCAAATCCTCTGATCGCGTCGCAGCTCAACGCAGATGCGATCGAAGAAATTGAGGTGATTCGGGGGCCGCAGGGAGCAGCGCTCTACGGATCCGATGCAATCAACGGGGTCATCAACATCACCACCCGGCACGACGGTGCCTCGCGCGGTGAGCACGAGTTTCTTCTCACGAGCAATGCCGGTGTGTCCTCAAGCGATTATTCATCGGCCGGGGTGCTGCAGCGCGACCACGGACTCAGCTATCGCGTCGGCTCAGGGGGTAACACGCTTGGGCTGGGACTCGCCATGAACTCAACAGGGGCGTTCGTTCCCGGTCAGGCCAGCGAGCGGGTGCTGGGCAACGCCGGAGTCAGCCTCCTGCGAGGACACACGTTGATGCAGTTTACTGCGCGCGGGTATTCTCACCGCTCAGGGGTCGCCCCGAACCCCGTGTTCCAGAATCTGCAAAGTCTCGGTGGGGCGGGTTCATCGGCTCCTGCGACGGGTGCAAGTGTTCAGCTAAGCGGGCAGTCAGTGTCGGAATACACGCTTGGCACACAAATCCGCTCCGGCACCGGAGCATGGACGCACTCGTTTGTGGCAGGCATCGACGGCTACCGACTGGAAAATGCGACCCTGCCCGGAATGCCCGTTCGCACACCAGCCGATTCGGCGGTGCAGGCAGCGAGTGGTGCGTCTGATCGCGTCACGCTGCGGCTGTCAACGAACGGCCGCCTCGTGCGACCGAATGGCACAGGTCCGGTCGTCAGAATCACGTTAGGCGTTGAACAGTCCGTGCTGCGGGATGCGACCTTTGCGAGCACAGGAGAAACCAATGCGACCGTGACCGCGTGGAGGAACACCACCGGTGCTCTGGCGAATGGTGACGTGTCTCTGGGCAAGGGTTTCTCCCTCGCCGGCGGCGTTCGGTTGGAGCACAACAACGGCTACACGTCATTCGATGACATCAGCGTTCTCCCAACGATCGGATCAGCGTGGTTTCACGAATTCGGCCCAACGCAACTGACCCTCCGAGGGGCCTATGGGCGTGCGATTCGCCCGCCACGTGTTTCTGCTGTCGTGTTAAGCGGCCCCGCTCAATGGGATGATCTGGGCCCCGAACAGCAGTCGGGCGTTGAGTTCGGCGCAGATCTGGTCGTGGCGTCGCGCTTCATGCTGCGAGCCACGGTGTTCGATCAAATCGCCAGCGGCCTGGTACAGCCGGTGCTCTCGCCGCGGTTCGGCGGAGCCACCTCCGCACTGTACGACCTCCAGAACGTCGGCGCTATTGAAAACAAGGGCGTTGAACTGCAGGGTTCTGCCGATATGGGACGATTGCGGTTGAATGCCGGGCTGTCCGTCGTGGACAGTCGAGTGATCCGGGTCGCCGCTGGCTACCGCGGTGACATGCGCGAGGGTGATCGTGCGTTGCAGGTGCCGCGCCAGACCCTCGGCCTCGGCGCGCAGTGGACCGCGTCACAGTGGGGGGCAACTGTGGGCGTGAATCGTGCGGCCGATTGGGTAAACTACGATTGGCTGGCCATCGCCGAAAGCGACGCGGTGCACGGATCAGGAATCAGCAGGCAGCCGGCGAAGTTGCGCAACTTTCGCAAGGACTACGCTGGTGTGACGCGGGTGCGCGCGTCGTTCTCACGCAACCTGACCCGAGGCATCTCGCTGCTGTTGTTCGGCGACAACTTGTTAGGCACCCAGCGGGGCGAGCCGGACAACGTGACGATCGTGCCCGGTCGCCTGTTCAGCGCAGGATTCAGAGCGGGATTCTGAGCGGTCGGCCGCTCGACCTGGCGTCGCCTGTTACTCGGTGGCTGAACGCTCGTTGGTGTTGACGATCGCCTCTGCCTCGATCTCCACCAGATACTGATCCCCGATCAGTCGCGCCTGCACCAGCGTGTTGGCCGGGCGAATGCCCCCGAACCGTTCACCGTGTGCGCGAGCCACGTTCTCCCAGTGCGCAACATCGCTGACGAAAATCCGCGTGCGCACCACATCGTTCAGCTGAGCGCCGGCTGAGATCAGCGCCCCTTCGATCTTGTCAAAGACAAAATGAGCCTGCGCCTCGGCGTCAGTGCCACCGATGCAGCGTGTACCGTGAGTTGCCGTGGTTCCGGAGACGACCACACGGTCGCCCGCGCGTACCGCACGGCAATAGCCAGCTGAATCTTCCCACGTGGTTCCACTGAACACACGTTGGCGCCCATCATGCCCCATGCGGGTTTCGTACGGGCGGGGCAGTGCATCGATGTGATGGCTCAAATCGCCACTCGCCGTGAGGAATGGAGGCTTGCGATACTCGTCACCACAATCGCCCTGGATCGGTGAAAGCGTTTCGAGCTCGGCGGCGATTGCGGCCGAACTGTCTGCGTCGAGGGAAAAGGAAAAGAGGTGCAGATTATCATCGATGTGGGCGCGCTCACCCAGGCGTGCACCGATGATGATGCCCGCCACTGCCGGACGATCCATCATGTAGCGGCAGGCAACGTTGGCGATCGACACATTGTACTTCTGCGCTACACTGCTCAGAACGTGTAACAGACTCTGCAGTCGCTCCCAGCCACCGGCCTGTTCAATAAAACGCATGTACTTCATCTGTGACCACGTGCGGTCGGCAGGCGCAGGCGCTTGTTTGTTAAGCCAGCGATCGCTGAGAAATCCGCCGGCGAGCGTACCAAACGCCAGAATACCAATTCCCTGTTGCTGACAATACGCTGCCATTCGTCCGCTCGCCCGCTGGTCAATGAGCGAATAACAGATCTGGTTTGTGGCGATCTCAATACCACTCGCGGTTGCAACCCGCAGGTGAGCGGTATCGAAGTTGGTGACGCCGATAGCGCCGATCTGTCCCTCCGCCTTTAGCTCCTGCAGATAGAACAGACCGTCGAGCCACGCCGGGTCGGCGTAGGTCCACGCATGGAATTGCATCAGGTCGATGCGGTCGGACCTCATTCGATCCAGCGCCTTGGCGACAGCACTCCGAACGTCGTCGCGTGTAATCGGACCGGGCGAAGGGACCCATTTCGTAAACAACTGTGACGCCTTTGCCCCGGCGCGCCCACGGTGCAAACCGGCGATCAATTCAGCTGAGCCGTAGTGGTCGGCCATGTCGAACGCGGTGAGCCCTGCCTGAACGTAGGCGTCCATCGAGCGCGACGCTTCATCAAGATCGATTGTACGTCCATCGCGCTCCATGTCGGCGATCTGCCACAGACCGGTTATGACACGTGGGACAACGATCCCTCCAGCGAGAGTTGTGTGTTGAATGGTCATGTAAGGTGAGACGCGTACGAGGTTGGTTGCATCATACCTGTGTACTCCGTGTCATCCGGATGAATCGGAGTGGCGTGCCGTCTGGCAAAGTGTCGATCACCGGTTCTACTTCTACGAAACCCATCGCAGCGTAAAACGGTACGCCGGGAAGTGTCGCCATGAGCTCAACGCGATCGTAACCGGCCGCGGCGGCTGCCGAGACACACCGGTTCAGCATCAGGCGCCCGATCCCACGTCGCGCATATGCAGGAGAGACAAAAAAGGCCCGGATGCGGGCGGCATCACACGCGGGATCGAGACGATCGGCGCTGCTCGTCGACGACTCATCGCCGCTCCCCACCCCCATCGGCCGCTGATCACCGCCGTACAATGTATTGCGAAAGCTCCAACCGCCGCATCCGGCGATATCACCATTCGTGGCAACTACCACAAAATACGACTGATCGTCGATCAGTGTGGTGTCTGCGCCGAAAACAAACCGGATCGCGGATTCACTCTCTGCCTCTGAATAAAATCCTCGGCTTAATACTCTGGCAGAGTCGGCGATGAGCGCATTCACGAGCGGCAGGTCGGCGCGTGTGCACTCACGAATGGTGAACGCGTCCACGACTCGTCAGTGCAGGAGGACTGATTTCAATTCAGCCGCGTTGTCGACGATGTGCGTCGGGGAGTGTACGGACAGCGTTGCGCGTGTTGACGCACCCCACGTCACTCCGATGGAAGCAATGGACGCCGCATTGGCTGCCATGATATCGAATGGCGAATCGCCCACATATACGGCGTCGTCCGGCGATGCCCCCAACCGAGTGAGGGCGAACAGCAGCGGATCAGGGAGCGGCTTGTGGTTCGTCGTTGATTCGAGCCCGACGACGAACTCAAAATGATGCTCGAGCCCCAGCCTGCCGAGCGCTCGCCGCGCCAGATGTTCGATCTTGGACGTGACCACGGCGACGCGCCGAGTTTCGCTGCGCAGCCAGGTGAGTACCTCGCCCACGCCTGCGTACTCAGCGATCAGGTCGTCGTGATGCTGCATCTGGTATTCGCGGTATGACTCCACGAGCGAGCCGATCATGCGCTCATCCGTGGAATGCATGCGGAACTGTGCTGAGAGTGGCCGACCAATTCCGTCCAGGATGTCCTGACGGCTGGGCGAGGTGTCGAGCCCCGGGTGAGCGGAGTACGCGTGATTGTACGAGCGTACGATGAGTTCGATGGAATCGACGACGGTGCCATCGAGGTCAAAGAGGACGACGGGATGTGGCATGGCCGCAATCTATCCTCGCCGCGGCACCTTCGGGTCTCGACCGACCCAGCACTATCAGGGGCAACTGCCGCTGGAGCACGCGAGGGATTCGCCCCCTCGTTCGTGGGTGGCCATACGAGGCTGCTGCTGGTCGCCCAGCAAGACAAGAACGTCGACGTTGACAGCGATGGCCCTGGGCAGTGGGCGGGAGTACCGGGCCAGTTGATCTGTCAGGTGTTCACGACACGCCGAGTCGCTGGACGTCATGGAGTTTTGCGTGTACTCGCCGACGAGCAGGTCCAGCTCTCGTTCGGCACCTGCTCCCCGAATCTGCGCGAGGCAGGCGCGGGCGCGAGCCGCCCATTCTGCCATGAGTGCTCGCTGGCTCCTGCGCCCGGTGTTCAGCGCTGAATCGATCACCTGCGCGATGCGCACGTGCGCGTCACTCGGCGGAACGGAAAGAGTGTCAGCGCCGGGAAGAATGTCATTCACCTGCAGCCAGCGGTCGATCGTTGCCAGTGTGCTCCGGACCCGCGCTGGAGAGGGATAACACTCCGCTGCTGAAGCCTCTTCGCACGCGAGCGCAAAGTTTTGCAAGGAGGGCGTTACGGAACTCCGTGCACCAGATATGAGGCGCCCATCACTTAGCGCCGCCAGGAACGCTCCGCTTTCAGAGCTGCGCGCGTAGGCACAGGTAACGATCGCATCGGAGATTACAGCGGGGCGCCGATCTTGTTCAGCTGTGATCCGCTCCGGTGCGACCGGCTCCAGGGATGGGGAGGCGATGGGACCTGCGTCGGCTTCGAGTGTGGCGAGTCTCGTGCGGATTTGCGAGATGACATCGCTCGTCCGCATAAGCGCCGGGGTGCCGCCAGTGTGGCTCTGAAACACGGGGTCGTCCCTGATGTGTTCCGCAGCGAGTCCCGCCTTTTTCGCCAAACGCTCCAGGATGCGCACGATGCCGTTGGCGGCCGCCGGGGGCGCTAGCGCGTGCTGTTCAATTATCTGATGCGGTGAGCCAAGCCGTCGGAGGCGGCCCAGTCGTTGTTCGACGCGGGCCATCGTCCATGGAAGGTCGAGGTGAACAAGCACGCTGGCGTCGTGCAGATCAATCCCTTCGCTGAGCACGTCTGTTGTGATGAGCGCGTCAATACGCATGGCGCAGGCAGGCCGCGCGCCGGGCCGGAATGAGGCGACGACGTCGGCTCGACGCACACGACCACTCGCCACACGCGCACGATCTCCGTCGAGGCAGGCAAGGCGATGTGTATTCATCAATGCGGCAAAACAACTGCGGGCGGTGTCCGTGCTGTGAGTGAAGAGCACCGCACGTTGAGCGCGATGTGTTCTCAGGATTGCGCTGACGGTACTCCACCGGGCAACAGCCGGACCGGTTCGCCTGCGCATGAGTTGGAGCGCCGCAGCCACGGCACGGTGGTGTTGGTGCAGCGAACGTCTTAGCGAATGTGCGTCGATGTCTTCATCCGGGGCGCTGAGGCTCAGCGTCAGCTGGTCGGCGTCGCCGGCCGCGAGGCCCTGCATCAAATCGTGCCTGGTGACCAGCCTGCCGCGCGCCAATTCGGCGTCGAGCACAATCGCTCGCCTCCGCAGCCTGTCGAGCGACGCAGCAAGTGCCTCGTCACTCGAGCACCACTGTCGCAGGAGCACAAAGCGGCTGAGCGCTGCCGCCTGCCCTTCATCAGCCGCGGGGAGAGGAGAGGGAATCCCGACGATGGATTCGAGGATCTCCGTGTCTGCAGCCACCGGATGCCAGCGTAACGGAGAGACTGCGGGAAGGTTGTGGTCGGACAAGTCCCGCCGACGCAGTATGATCGGAGCGAGATCGGCAGCGGCAAGTGAGCGAACTCCGGAACCGAGAAACAGCGCGCACAGTGCGTGCAGATCTTCGACATGGTTGTGCAGCGGCGTGGCACTCATCAGCAGCACAGGTGTCCGCATGGTAAGGGCGGCGACTGCGGCGTATCGACGCGTGGTGCGGGTGCGCACGTGGTGTGCCTCATCCACAATGATGAGGTCCCGCCGATGTTCCCCTGCCGCCAACGGATTGCGGCTTAATGCCTGGAAGCTGATGAAGGTGATCGGTTGATCGGTCTGTGCGGCCGCGTCGTGCCATCGGTCACGCAGGGCGGCCGGCGCCACCACGAGCACACATTTGTATTGCGCGGCAACGCCCAGTGCGCAAAAGGTCTTGCCGGTTCCCACGTCGTCGGCGAGCAGTGCTCCGCCGTAGCGCGCGATCATCTGGTGAAGGAGCCTGACTGCCTGCTGTTGGTGATCGCGAAGGATGATGGTGCCGAGCCGGTGGGGCACCGGCTGCTGGCCCTCAAGCGTTGAGAGCATCCGCTGAAATGCGCGGCGGAGCTGCAGCGAGGAATGGGGGTTCCTGACGTGGTCGCAAGGCTCGGCTCCGCGCTCGTCCGATGTACACATTCCATCCAACACTGCGCGTCCGCGTCACGCGGGCGTCAATCGGCGCGCGGGCTACTCGGGGGAGCAAAGCAGCGCCGACACTGCGGAACACGGGTGGTGCTGCGTACGTCGTCTGGTGGATTGTTCAATAACGACGTACGCGGATTTGCCGGAAGCCGATTTTCGTCGGGCTCCGGCGTCGCGCCAGGCCCTGTTCGGTTAGCCCCCGGTACCGAACTGGCGGGTGAACTTCACGAAGAGTGTTCTCTGCTGCGGCCGAACCCAGTCAAAAAATCCGGTGGCTTCTCGACCGTCGTTGAACACGATGAACAAGCCTGTGCCCGCCGTGTTGAGCCAGCCAAAACGGACGTTGGCACCCCAGATCTCCTGCTGATTGTTGAACTGTGTCAACGTCTGCACGAAGATACGAGGGGTGAAGAAGTAGTTCAGCCGCACCGCAGTCAGTGAGCGATCGAAGTCGCCTTGGGGCAGCTTTACGGAGTTGTAGTCGATCAGGAACGAGCTGGAGAAGGTTGCACCCTGGCGGAAGGTGAACGTCGCATTACCGCCCTTTCGTGTTCCGGTCCAGAAGTCACCGAAGTCGGCGCGACCGGTCACGCTGAAGTTACGGGACGCGTCTGTAGTAAAGTCAAATCCGAGGCCGCCCCATGTGTACGTGCCAACGGGGATGATAACTCCGGGCGAGATTTCAAACGGCGCCTGAAGGCCCTCGGTTGCGATGTTCCATTCGGGACCGAAACGTGTTGAGCTTGCCAATTCAATTTCAGTCGCGTCGATATGCCAGGATCTCGACTGTACGAAGTCGTCTTCGATGCCACGGGTCTCGGTGAAGTTGACGTGTGGATTCCACTGCTTGAACCATGACCATTCCGGGCGCCGGAAGAAACGCATTCCGGTCAGCTGGTACTGGCGATATCCAGCGGGTCGACTGACAAATCCGACCTCAGGATTGAAATCACCGCCCACCTGCAGCACGCGGGCGCTGTTGTTCCACACCCGAGTTTGATAAGCGGCGCGGGCACTCGCAGCGAGATCGTCGCCGGGTTTACCAGGCGTTTCGGTGCGGGCTCCCCAGGCATCAATCGTCCATGACTGGCCGAGTCCGAGTCGTCCGTCGAGAGCGTAGGTGCGGTTGGCATCGTCGGTGTCGGAGGTGTTCATCCGTTGAACAAAGATGCCACCGACGCGTGATCGCGCAGAGAGTTCTCTAATGCCTCGCGCCACCGTGTACGACTGACCATCACCGCCGCCGTCCGGTTCGTCAGTGACCATCTGGAGCAGGCCAATCGTTGTGCCGCCAACGCGACCGGAGAGTCGGCCGCCGCCGATAATGGGTTGTTGGACGCCGTTGGAGATGCCGATGCGTCGAGAGAAGAAGAGATCAGCTGCCTGAGGAGTCCCCGCGGAGAACGTTCCCGCGTTCTCCAGAAAGAAAGGTCGTTTTTCCGGGAAGAACACCGGGAAACGCGTCAGATTAATACGTTGATCGTCAACCTCGACCTGAGCGAAGTCGGTGTTGTATGTGAGATCGAGTGTGAGCGCCGGCGTGATTCCGAACTTTGCATCAGCGCCAAACTCAGCCGGATACTTGTTGATCGCCTTGAGTGGCTCCGGCGCCGCCGGCCAACGCTGCTGAGCAGAACTGAGCACGTAAGGTGTCACGGTCTGAATGCGGCGCTGCGGAACCGTCAGCCCCTTCAGTTCACCCGCGAGCGAAAGGCGATAAATGTTGAACTGGCGCGGGATGAAGGACCAGAAGAGTTCCTCGTTTTTGCGCCGAATGCTGCGCGCAATGTTCAATCCCCATGTCTGATCTCCGCCCCCCGCGTATCTCAGTGTCGAGAAGGGAATGCGAAACTCGGCGATCCAGCCTAACGAGTCCGTGCGGGTCGCAACGGTCCAGCTGGCATCCCAATTGACATTGAAGCCGCCGAGTGCGCCTGCCTGGGACCGATTCTGACCCGCGGTGAACACACCACCACCTTCACCTTCCCGGATCACCTGCCCGTCGTACTCGATGCCTGCGGGTGTTGTGGCGAACACAAAGCCATTCTGACGATCGTGGTACGTATCGAGGATGATCGCGACGTAGTCGCTGTTGCCGAGCGTGCCGTCGCGGATCTTTTCGCCAGGCACAATAAGCCGTGGTTCACGGTCGAACATCCGGGCGCCAACGTAGAGGTAGATGCCGTCGCTGAGAAAGCGGACCTCCGTGCGTTCGGACGCTGGCACTCCTTCGTTCAGTTCGCGCTGAATGAACTCGGAAACCGGAGTGGACGTTGCCCAGGCCGCCTCGTTCAGATTGGCGTCAATCGTGATCGTTTCGGATGTGATCGTTGCGCTCGCTACCGGTCGTGGACGGGCGCGTGCTGCCCGCGCGAACGAATCAGCCGCCGCTGCGGAGAGCGTCGGGGGTGGCTGAGACTGCGTGGTGGACGGTGCGAGGAGCGGAAGAGCAGCGATGGTGAGCGTGAAAGCCCAACGGCGAAAACGACTTATGAACGACAATACAGGCATTCTGCAATTTGAAAACGAGAGGGACGGACGTAGAACTGTTTACGCGCTGCCGGACGACGGGGTTGAGCCAGCCGGCGGCGGAAGGAAACTAGTGGTGGGATCGGCGTCGGGAAGCCTGCGCGACACCTGAACCGCGTCCCCGCTTCCCTCGGCGCCGCGTGTATGAGTCTGCTTTCATCGCGGGGTCCCGATTTTAGTGCGTATCTGTTCAGCGTCGCGGGCATCCTACGCGCGTCGTCTGTCGCGGGACGCCCGGACAGCGACGCGCGAGTGACGAGCGGATCAGGTGGCCATCTTTGCAGCGTGTCATGAGGGTAGACAGATTGAGTGAGCAATGCGGGCCATCACGGTCTGTCGTCGATCAGCGCCATCCGTGTCTCCCCGCAACCACAAAACAATGAGCGTCCTTTCTCCGACACGTCGCATTTCGCTTCTGCTTTTTGGTGCCCTGTTGACTGGCTGTCAGGTCACCTCCGCTCCGGGAGAGCCAGCCGAAGTTGACGTCGCACGCTACACTCTGACCGAGGCAGCGGGGGGACACGTCTCGCAGCTCACTGTGCTGGTCAACTTCGGCAGTGACAGCTATACGATCAGTCGCTGCGCGGGTTCCGTGTCAACCGTGTGCGCAGCGACATCAGTTCCGAGCCAGGGTGTGTTGAGCGCCGCCGACAAGGACCGTCTCGTCCAGCGCATCGGATCATCCTCTTTTAGCAGGCTCCGCGGCAACTACCCGCTGTCCGGTGCGCCTCCGCCAGATGGCGCCGCTGGCAGTCTGACGGTGACAACGGATGCAGGTGAGCAAACTGTGAATTGGGATCGCCGAGGCACTTATCCGGCAATTCTGGCGGAGGTGGAATGCAGGTTATTGCAGCTTGCCGGATGGCTTATCCTGTGTGCGAACTGAGTGGCCACTCGTTCGTGAACTGTCAGTTGCGCAGGTGGGCCGTCTGATCCCCGTGACCAGTCATTAACCGCGTCGCCGGCGGTGGTCACATGGCGTTTTTTGCTGTGGTCGCGTCAGAGGCTGCTGAACCGGAGCTCCACGTGGACAGAGTCGCCATGAGCCTTTGTTTTGCGCAGAGTCCTCGGAATCGCGAGGAGCGTGCGTCCGTCCTTGCCGCGCCACACGCTGGTCTTCCACGATTGACCGTCGACAGTGGCATCAACCGGCGTTCGACCCCAACCGTGGGTTACGGGAGGCGCGAGTCGCGGCGGAACAGTAACAAAGGTCCAGCCGCCTTTGCCCGGATAGCGCCATAGCTTGGTTACGAATTTTCCACCGTATGCGGGCGCCATCAACGTCCTCCAACTTGGTTATGGCAGTCATCTTCGCCGGAGAGAATAGTCGAGTGCGGGCGGTGGATCCAGCTGTTCGCTGCTTGCAGGCGTGGCGCCGCGTCCGGCGGGGGACTCACGACCGATGTGCCCACTCCATTCCCGACCGACGCCCGTTCGATGGGGCCGTCTCGAGCGGTGCACGACGCCACGACCAGTGGGCCTCTTTCACATTGGATCCGCGCCCCACTTGTGAAGGCCTTACTTGCATCGCCGCCGAGGGGGTTGCCTCTGGAGTCCGGAATACCTAATGTCACTACATGCGTATTGACAAGCGAGATTCACGTGGCGGCCAGCAAGTCGGACTTCATACAGATTCGAATATCCGCGGCTGACAAGGCTCGGCTGCGTCGGCTCGCCCGCGATGCGGGCCAGGACCTCTCGACATATGTCCTCGGTCGTGCGATTCCCCAGCGTGCGACCGAGTTCGCACGGTTGGTCGCGGCCGTGCGCGGTGCGGGGCTTCGACATGCCCTGGCTGATCTGCATGATTTTCTTAGCTCGCTTAGCGCGAGGGAGTTCGGCGATGCGGTCGAGCGGGACCCGCTGCGAAAGTCGGACCCGTTTGTGACCAACTACGTCGCTGCAATGGTGGAGCATGCTGCAGTTCAACGTGGGTTGCCATCACCACAGTGGTCCCTGAATGTCCGACCGCTCGAGCATCCGTGGTTTGCGTCCGACCTTCTGTCCCTGCGTCTGCACCTTTTAACAAATTCTCCAGCTGCCTTCCGTCGGCGCAATCTCTATGTGGACTCCGTCGTGGGTGCTCGCGTCTGATGTTGACGTCTGCGGAGATTGATAGCCTGCTCAATCGGCTCAACGAGGTGCTCGAACGTTCCGCCACGCGCGGCGAGTTGTACCTCGTGGGGGGGGCCGTTATGTGTCTGGCGCACAAGGCGCGACCGAGCACCGCCGATGTGGATGGCTACTTTGTCCCTGTGCGCGCAGTGCGGGAGGCGGCGCGCATTGTGGCCGATGAAACCGGCGTCTCTCCGTCATGGCTGAATGACGCAGTAAAAGGGTTCCTCTCGAGTCAGGGCGAATTTTCGCCGTACCTGGAGCTGTCCTCGCTTCGTGTGATGGTCGCAGTGCCGGAGTATCTGCTTGCCATGAAATGTATGGCACTCCGATTGGGTGCGGAGTTTCACGATCTTGATGACGTGCGTTACCTGCTTCGTGCGCTCAATATTGAAAGCGTGGAGCAGGCCATCGCCGTGATCACCAGGTACTATCCGGAAGATACGTTCCCTCCGAAGTCGCGCTTCGCGCTGCAGGAACTCCTGGGTCCCCCGAGTGCGCAACCTTCCCAGGAGTGAGCCGTCGCGTGCGCCGAGCACGAGTCGCCGGTTGGTTTTGGGCACTCAGCCGTCGTAGCACCAAGCAGTTTCAGGCGGTGAGTCATAGAGTGGCCGCGCAGGTATCCTCTGGCGACCCTGCCGCTCGGAATTTGGTGGTGTCAGCAAGCGTCAGGCGCAGCTCAGTGATTTGACCGGCGCGTACCGTAACCGTGTCGAGCGACAAAGCGCCTGCAGACAGCGATCCACTGGGCACCGCGCTTACAACCACGTACCTGCCGGCCGGTCGAAGACCGAATTCTACGCCCGCCGCTGAAACCGATTGTATTAAGCCAGCGCCCGAAATCACAACGAACGCGCTGTCGCGAAGCGGTTGAGGCATGATGCGTCGTGTGCCAGGTCGACTCGGAAGTCCCTCGGCGTCAACAGCACCTCCCTCTCGCCGCAGTGTCACGGGGCGACGGTTTCTGTTTCCGACCTTATCGCCGCACGCTGGATCGTCTTCGTAGGCCGGCATGGGTGCTGCGCGAGTTTCACAGGTGCTTGACTCGCGAATTCCCACCGGAGCAAGCGCGATAGCGACCCGCTGCATTCGAATATCGTGCCGCACGCGTTCGCCCAAGCCGACGTTAATCTGCACTGGACCGCGTGGGCTCATGCCGAGCTGACCGCCCGCACTTCGTACCGCCCCGGTTGCCGGCAACCTGATGACATACATGCCGCACTGATCGGCGAGCGCCGACAGGGTGACGGTGGTGTCTATGTCCAACCGGGTTGCCGCGACCAGCGCTCACGAGCGGGATCCCTGCTGCTGAGTCTCCGACCGGGCCCGCGATAACCTGCCCACCTGACGGCGCGGGCGCGAATACAACGGCTACGCTACAGGCGTAAAGCAATCGGGCACGCATCGGTCGATGCGAGGAACCGAGGAATCGCACTGCCGGTCGCAGTTCAACTAACCCAAGGACCAGTCCAGAAGGGGCAGAACCGCGCGTCGGCTGACACGAAACGCGGCCACCGTCGCGTCAAGAAGCTCGGTGTCCTCAATCCGTTCGCCAGCCACAGCGCGCGCACCGATCGGTGCCAGGATGTCGCGCGCCCGCGCCCAGTTGTCGGGCAAGGGCAGCTGCGCGACGACCCACGCCATGTACCGTTTGTAGCCACCGCGGGCCGGTTCGGCCAAAGCATCAAGCCACGCGCCCATAAGCGGCGAATTTATCAGCGTGACCAGAGCGGCGGCATCGGTATCGTCGGCACATCGCAGCACATAACATGAGTTGAGTGGAATGAGCGGGGATCCCGGAGGCAGCACAGCCGCACGCGGCGCTTTGCTGACATCCGCCCAGACAACGCGCGGTCGGTCGTTCGCAGCCCCGTTCGTTCGGAACAGCGACCACCATGGCACGCCGGCTCGCGCATCACTGCGGCCCGCAAGCGTCGACTTCCAATGCGAAAGGTGTCGCAACGTGCGCAGGGGAACCGATGACATCGGGCGACCGGCGGGATCGTGCGTCCACAAAATGCGCTGTGCGTCCGGTTCAATGCGCCAACGCGTTGTCCCCTCGCCCCGCAGCACCGGTCGCAGGAGGGCAGTATCCACCTGCACATTGCCGCGTGTGCTGGCGACGATCGACGTGTCTCCGTGAGTACTGACGTGACGTACAAGAAAAGCTTCGTTGCACCCGCATTTCACGCCGAGTGTGGGGGAACCGAAGCGCGACTCCGAAAGGGGCGTGCCGGCACGTGTAATGCGCGCGAAGGCGTCCGCAGGTTCCTTCGGGAGCATGAGCCACGGTGATCCCGGCGAAGTGTTGAATGGCAGCGCGGAGGGAGTGGTGCGCCACGCAATTGCCAATCGTTTCCTGTGGACAAGGAGGCTTACTGCGGGCTCCAGCGGTTGCACGCCGCCTTGCTTACGGACCACGGTCAGCGAGGGGTACACCGCGGCATCGAACGCATGCGGTGCGTCAGACCAATCTTCGACGATGCGCAGCGTGTGATCGTTCAGCAGAAGACGCCGCGCGCCGCCTCCGGCGAGCGAACGCCATAGCTTAACAGGAAGCAGGAGCGCGATCACTCCCCCCGGTGCGGCAAGAGCCAGCGCGCGCTCCGCAAACAGAGCCGCCAGATCTACCTGCGCCCCAAAGCCAGCACCCGCCCCGGACGCCTCGACTCCCTGTTGCCAGGCCGCTTCACGATACACGCGGTAGTCGCGTTTTAGCGCCTCTCGACGGTCGCTCGGGATCCGATGCAGTCGTACCCACGGTGGATTACCGATCACGATATCAAATCCTCCCGCCACCGCGGCATCCGCAAAGTGTGACGAAAAGGAGAACGGCAGGGCGCTGCCACTGCCACGTTCGATCGCGCGTCGTGCATCGCGAAGCTGGCGCGCCGTCCGTTTGAGATGTTCGCGCTCCGCACGTTCTGCAGCCAGCGACCCTCGCCGCCCGCCAAACAGATCGCGACCGCGTGCAGTGACCACGAGCTCCTGTCGCGAGTGGGCAACGACGCCAAGTCGAGCGTTCAGCGCATCAATCGCCGCCTTGCGCTCCTGCTTATCAAGTTGTCGGGCAAGCAGCCGCTTGCGTGTAGCGGTTGCTCGTGCGTATTTGGCACGGAGTTTCGCCAAACCCGCGTGCTCGCGGTGAATTATGGACCACGCGGGTGACATCAAAGCATCGCCCACCCGGATATTGCGGTCGAGGTTTGGCAGGGGCGGCACCTTCGCAGGGTCGTCGATCTCCAATTCAATAATCGTGGATAACCACAACCGGAGCTCGCAGAGCCAGGCCGCCATCGGGTTCACGTCCACGCCGAAGATCGAATGCGTGACAACCTCGCGCCTCAGCGCGGCGATGCCGCGCTTGTCGCCTAACGACGCTCGTGCGTCGGCCAGACGCTCAAGCACGTGTACCAGAAAGGCGCCGGATCCGCACGCAGGATCGAGCACGCGCACACTGGCAAGCGCGCGTCGCGCGCGCTCGGCATCGTCTCCCGTGACCTCGCGGCGATGCAACAACGCCTCGCGCACCGGTTCGTCGAGGCCGAGTGTCTGCAGATAGTCGTCGAGCGCGGCATCGGTGGTACGCGTGACGAGAGCATGGGGCGTGTAGAACGCACCAGTCTCACGCCGTTCGCGGGACGCCATCAGACTCTCAAAGGCTCGGCCCAGCATCTCCGGATCGATCGCACTCTCCGACCATTCCGCGCGCTCTTCCTGCGCAGTAAAACGATATCTGGTCAGGACGTTCTCGAAGAGTGACGTGAGATCGTCGTCTCTGAGCCGAAGTGAACGGTAGCGCTGTTCGACCGGAGTGCGGGCAAAGAGACCTCCGTTCAGAAAAGGGAGGTTGCCCAGCGCACGTGCTGCCGCTGCCCGCCGCTTGGGAATAGTGTTCAGTGTGCCAAACATCAACGGTTCGAGAAAACGCCGTTGCACGTCATGTTGAGTGCGGTTGGTCGAGAGCGCGGCATCGAAACGACGTACGAGATAGTCGGTGTCGCCGTCGAGCCATCCCTTGGTCTGCAGGAACGAAAGAAAGAGCAGGCGCGAGGCCGTGATGAGGGCGATCTCGCGTCTGGCATCGCCAGGTGCGGCGCCCGTCGCGGCTTCGCCTAACGCCAGCACACTCTGCTCGAGGGCGCGGTAAAATCGTGCAGAAAGTGCGTGTCGGCCAAGAATTTCCTGCCACCGCAGGTGAACAAGTGAGTCATCACCCTGACCTGCCGCAGCCATGGCACTTATCGTTTCGGCGTCGCTGTCCCGGACGCGATCGGGTTCAACGAGCAGGACGCTGTGCCTGGCGTTTCGTTCGTGCGTGCGCCATGTGGCAACTGCCGCTTCTTTACCGTCGCTGCGGAGTGCAATAAGCAGCCACGACGCATCCGGAATCTGCGAACGGAGTGTGGCGCTGAGTTTGGGGAGACGCTGCCGCAGCGGCTGCGCATCGTCCATGACCGTGACAAGCGCTCTCAGGACGCCGTGTCTGCGGGCGACTCCTGCAGTGCGAGCGTCGCGCGGTACACCGAGCGCGGTGCGTTCGCGCTGATCGAGCGGCGCGATGCGTGAGAATCCGAGGGCGGCGAGGAGGGACCCCGGACCGCGAGATGTATTGAGCGCGGCGAGCAGTTCAGCCGCGGAACGAGTTGTAAGCACACAGCCATGCTAGGTGAACATGTGCTGAGCGCTTGCGGCCAATGAACGCGAGTAGGAGCAAAACGACGCAATCGTTAGCCGCCTTCGCACGCATCGCGCCGATAATCATCTGTGCGGAACGGGGGCGACGCCGCGTTGCCCCTGTTGGCCCCGCTCCGGGCGTTGCAAACCTCGTGCGTGTTTGTTTACTCCGCCGGCGGAGCTTGTTCAGCTGGCGCCTCACCGCGCGCAAGCACAACCGCGGCCGACATATCACCCGTTACGTTCGACGTCGTGCGGAACATATCTGGAATGGTGTCGACTCCCAGCAATATTCCCATGCCCTCGATAGGCAGGCCCGCGGCCAGAAGCACAGGCACCATGACGACGATGGAGCCCGCCGGAATGCCCGGGATCGAAAAGGTCGTCAGAACCACGGTGAGAATCACCGATGCCAACTGTGTGAATCCGAGGTCGATACCGTATAACCGCGCCACAAACAGCACGCCGGTTACCAGCCCTAACGATCCACCAACACGGAACGTGGACGCCGCCAGCGGAAGGAAGAACGACGAAATCTGCTCGGGTAAACCAAGCCGCGAGCGCGAGCTCTCCATCATCGCCGGAAGGGCCGCAAGCGACGATCGCGAACTGAACGCCACCGCCTGCGCGGGGAAAATAGCGCGTGCGAACTTCATGAGCGGAACGCGGCCGAGGATGCTGGTGATCGGATACGCGATCAGTAAAATGAACAGCGTGGTGACGACCGCGGTGGTGATCACATAGCCGGCCAGCGCTCCAGCTGCCGAGAGGCCGAGCTTCGCGGCGAGCGGCACGGCCAGCGCAAACACGCCGATTGGAGCGGCCGCCAGAACCCATGCAACGAGGACGAGTGCGGTGTCGGCGACTGCTTTGAAGAATCGTTGCAGGACGTCGCGCGAGGGAGATTGAAGATGTGAAATCGCGAGGCCGAAGAGCAGCGAAAAAATAATCAGTGGCAGCATGGCACTGTCGGCTGCCGCTTTGATGGGATTCTGCGGAACCAGATCCACCAGCCACTCGGCGAAGGTGGGGATTCGTTTGGCCGATTCCGCAACGCTGGCACTCGTGCTGCTCGCGGATGCCCGCAACGACTCAAGCGCTGCAGGATCGAGCGGGATGAGATTGAGCAGCAAGGGGGAGACGACGGCTGCGAAGACGCCAGCGAGTGCGAGCGCCGCAACAAAGAAGACCAGCGCACGCCCTCCGATGCGGCCGATGGTTCGTCGATCCGGTGCGGCCGTAACTCCCACGATGATGGCACCGACGACCAGTGGAACCACGGTCATCCGGATGGCATTAATCCAAAGTGTGCCCAGCGGTTCGATGATGGGAACGAGGCGGGCGAGCGAAGCGTTGCCGCTCATCGCGATGCCCATTCCGAGGGCGAGGCCGGCGGCAAGGCCGATGAGGACTTTCGTTGTGAGCGACACGAGGGCAAACTATTGTGTAGTTGTTGCGCGCGCGAGGTTGCCATGCGTCTGCGCCGTCGTCCAGCCCACCTACACTGTCCATCCTGTGAAAACCGGCACCGATCTGATCAACGAAGCCAAGACCCGCATCCGTGAGTTGACCCCCAGGGAGTCGATGGCCGCCCTGACTGCGGCTTCGAACACGGTTCTCATCGATGTGCGTGAACCTAACGAATTCAACCTCGGTCATGCTGCGGGCGCGATTCACGTTCCCCGAGGGCTGCTGGAAGGAAGCATTGAGGCGGCGGTCTCCCGTGACAAACCGGTGATCATCTATTGTGCGAGCGGCAATCGGTCGGCACTTGCGGCGGATACGATGCAGCAGATGGGCTATACCAATGTGGCGTCAATGTCGGGAGGGTTTCGCGGCTGGGTCGAATCGGGTGGAGACGTCGAGGGATAGGTCACGCTTTGGTGAGCGGCAGGTGATTCAATGATCGAACTGCTGACAAGGATTGAGCTGTCGTTGCAACGATCGCCGGCCGAGGTTGCCCCGCTGGATGGCAACCCGTCTGAAGCGGCGGTCGCTCTGGTCATGCGACAGCGGTTCGCGGATGATCCGGAGCTATTGCTTATCCGCCGCGCCGTGCGTGCGGGCGACCCATGGAGCGGGCAGATCGGGCTTCCTGGTGGGCGCCGGTCGGCAGGTGATGCGACGCTCGCGGAGACTGCCATTCGGGAGACACACGAAGAAACCGGCATTGATTTAGCCAACACTCCCAAGCTCATCGGACCACTCGACGCGCTCCGGCCCCGTTCTATTATGCTGCCGGCCATTGTGGTGACGCCGTTCATGATGGTCGCGCACAGCGAATCGGTTCTGCAGCTGAATCATGAGGTGGCGGATGCCTTCTGGGTGCGGTGGTCGAACCTGATTGATCCCCTGTTGAGTCGCGACAGTGATGTTCAGGTGCAGGACACGGTGATCAGGACGCCGAGTTTTGTGATTGGCGATCACGTGGTGTGGGGGATGACGGAACGGATAGTACGGGCGGTGCTGAGACGCGCGAGTGGTGTCTAGCGCGAGCCTTGGTGTCTGGCAACAGGTGTAGACGCGGATCGAAAAGACTGCGTGCGACACGCGTCGATGGCGCCGTGTCGTGCAGAGGAAAACAGAGAGCTCTTGCAGCCGCGCATAAGCTGGAGCGGTTTATCAAGTGGTTGTACCATCACAGGTCTCGCGTGGTACTGGCGCGTAGTCAAACAGGAAGAGTAGTTTTGGACGCACAAGTGCCGGGAGACTTCATGTGGATGAGTGCTGCGCCTTGCCATTTCGGTGTGTGAAGTAAACTGCCAATGCCACTTAGTATGCGACCGAGGCCAGTGAATGGGATGGTGATGGCGCCGCGTGTGTCACGCATGCGTGCCTATGTTCACGGCGTGTTAGGCGCAGTGTGGATCTTCGCGGCACACGCCCTCCCTGCGCAAGGCGTGCGGGTGACTGTCGTCGACGCGGCGTCCGGCGTTCCCGTCGCGGGCGCCATCGTGTCGCTCAAGCGTGAGGACGGGACACGTCTGACCGCAGCCCTGTCCGATGAGCGCGGTTTCATTGAACTGCGAGTCGCGCGTGGTACGTCCGTGCGCGCGGTAGCTGAGCGAATTGGCTACGCTGAAGGGGCGTCGAGGGTCTTTGCAGTCGCTCCGGAGGGCACCACGGTTGAGATCCGCCTCAACCCTCGAACTGTTGAACTGAAGGCGGTCGATGTGCGCGCGTCTGCCACGTGCAGTGCGACTGGCGCGGGCGGTACCGCTGCCGCGGCATTGTGGGATGAGGTGCGCAAGGCACTCACCGCTGCGTCGCTGACGGCTGGTCCGGGTGACGCGGTGGTCGCGTGGAACTACCAGCGTGATCTGGATCCCGCATTGCGTGTCCTGGCTGAATCAACCTCGCGTGCGTCAGCGCAAGCGAACGGTTTTGCAACCGCGCCCGCATGGCAGCTCTCGCGCGATGGATTTGTGCTTGATGTCGATGGCGCAACGATGTACTTCGCCCCGGATGCTCGCCTGCTGGTCTCCGATGAGTTTGTGCGAGATCACTGCTTCGGCGTCCGGGTTCCGGACGCTGGTGGCCCCTTGGTCGGCTTGACGTTCGAGCCCGGGCCTGGGCGCAGGGTCGCCGATGTGCGAGGGGTGTTGTGGGTAGAAGCATCCACCGGTTCACCACGAGAACTCGAGTATTCGTACGCCGGGTCCTATCGTAGATCCGGGATCGAAGGGGCCGAGGGGCGCATGCAGTTCACCGCACTACCTAACGGGCAATGGGTGGTAGAGCGCTGGTCGATTCGCATGCCACGATCGGGGATTATCAGACCTCAGCGATTGAGGTTTGGGGACACGGGCACGCGCGATACGCTGCTGGGATATCGAGAGGAAGGCGGGTGGCTCGCGCTGCGGGAGGGCGAGCTGACCACACGCGGGCGGGTCATACTCGAAGGATTGATCTACGACAGTACTCGTTCTCAACCACTGAGCAACGCCCGCGTTGTGCTCGCGGGCGGCGCCGCGATTGCCCTGACTGACAGCATCGGTCGGTACCGCCTGCAGACGCACTTGCCGGGGCGTTTTGCTGTGACGGTGCTTCACCCTCGCTTGGCGGAGCTGCGTCTTGAGGAGCGAGTGCATTTTACTACAGTGAGTGCCGGCACATCGAATAGGTTCGATACCGGAGTTCCTGGCTCGTCTGGACTCAAGGCGCATCTGTGCGGCGCAGGTTCAGCCACGGCCGGCACGTGGGCCATGGTAGTCCGTGTAGTCGACGAGGCAACACACGAGCGGTTGGCCGGCGCACGAGTCACAGTGTTGCAGCGAAAAGTGACCATGCTCCGAAGCGGGGCGAGCACATTCGCCGCATCGTCCGACTCCACGCGTGAGACGGAATCGGACGAGCGGGGGGTCGCCGTCTTCTGCGGGCTGACCACGCGAGAGGAGGTGCAAGTTGGAGCTGAGTTTGCCGGCTCCAAGGCCCAACGTTTTCTGAATCCCACCGAGGCAGGAACGGGGAGCGACATTCACGAAATGACGCTCAGCATCGAAAATGGCGCGCCGCATCGCGCAACTCGCCGCCTGCGTGTGGTTGCGCGCGTCACCGACAGCCTGCGCGCGTTGGCCGGTGTGGAGATTCGGGCGCCCGCGCTGAGCAGATCCTGGTATACGGGCGTCGATGGCAGTGTCGATCTGTCATCGTTAGGCGACAGCACCTCGGCTCTGATTGTGCGGAGCATAGGGTACGCGCCGCAAATTGTTCAGTGGACTGGTCGCGGAGTCGAAGGCGTCTCCGGAGACGTGGTGCTTGAGCGTTCGGTGACGACGCTGTCTGAGGTGAGTGTGAACGCTGCGGCTTTCGGCAGCAGTCGGATGCGATCCTTCGAAGAACGGCGTGCTCGGGGCACTGGTTTCTTCATGGATCGTGAACAGCTGGCGAAACGTGAGGGTTCGCCGTTAAGCAGCGTCATGGCGACTGCAAGTGGGATGCGCGTGGAGCGCAGCCGGGACGGACGGGTGTATCTCGCTGCCACCAGATCGCGGGCGTTGGGTGGCAAGGCCTGCTATCCCCAGATCTATCTGGATGGTGTGCGCGTGTGGTCGCCGGGTGACCCCGGACCGCGTGGGGATTCGCAGCCGCCGAGCATCGAGTCCTTCGCCGTGGTCGGCCTGGAAGCAATCGAGGTGTATGACGGCCCGGCATCCACACCGATTCAGTATGGCGGCCTCGGAGCGTCGTGCGGCACTGTGCTGCTCTGGTCGCGCGAAAGCTGAATCGCCGTGGATTGAGCATTGGACGCGCACACGTTCACGGTCCCCCTATTTTCTGAAGGGGTGCGCTGCTGACGCGATCACGGCGCACCTTTCGCCAAAGCTTGATCGCATCTCTAAGTTTGGGCGACTCATTCAACAGGTTCTCACATGGCTGTCCAAAAGTTCGCCGCGCTGCTCGGACTACTTGCCATCCCGCAACTCTCAAGTGCCCAGGCCCAGGTGAAGCAAGGCTGGGAGTGGAAGGCGGATTCGGTGTTCGAAGTTGTGAACGCCGTGCGCGCCGGCCGGAATCTGCAACCAAAGCAATGGCCCGGCGGCGCACGCGTCGCTGTGCTGCTCTCCTTTGACGTCGATAACGAAACTGTGAATCTGAGATTCGGCGCGCCAAGCGTCGGTGAACTGTCTCAGGGACAATACGGAGCGCGCGTCGGACTCCCGCGGATCGTTAATCTGCTGAAGAAGACCAATGTGCCGGCCACGTTCTTCATTCCGGCAGTCAGCCTGCAAATCGCCCCGTGGCAGGTGGATACCATTAAACTACTCCCCCGCCACGAGTTCGCCGTCCACGGATGGATCCACGAGATGAACACCTCACTCGGCGCAGACGACGAGCGCCGCTTGCTGCGCATGGCGCTTGATACGCTGGAGCGCCGCACCGGAACACGCCCGGTGGGATACCGCGCACCCTCCTGGAATTTTTCGGCGAACACGATGTCGATCGTGCGCGAGCTCGGCTTTATGTATGAAAGTTCGCTGATGGCCGACGAACGGCCGTACGAGCTGGAGCAGAATGGTGAGCCCACCGGAATTGTTGAGCTGCCGGTGGAATGGATCATGGACGACGCGCCGCTCTTCTCGCCGCGCGGCAACGCGTACTCCTCGCCGAGAGATGTCGCACGGGTGTGGATCGACGAATTTGATCGCGCGTACGCCGAGCGAACGATGTTTCTGCTGACGATGCATCCCCACATCACCGGCCATCGCTCTCGCATCATTGCGCTGGAGCTGTTGATCGCACACATCAAGGCCAAGCCCGGGGTCTGGTTCGCGACACATCGCGAGGCCGCGGAATACGTAAAGGAGCAAGCAGGGATGAAGTAGCTCCGAGCACCCCGTTGCGGGAAATCGACGTCGCTCGTATTTTAGGTAAGCCTAAAACGAGAGTTTGTCGACCGCTAACCCTGGAGTTCGTGTGTTTGGCCGGAATGGAGAGGGAAAGGGCGAAATAACAGAAGCTGACAGCGGAGGGGGCCACTCTCCGGTCAGCACAGTGGTTGAACCCGGATGGCGACGGGCGCGTTCGGCGCCATCGCTCGCCGAGGTCCATCGGAGTATTCCGGTCGCCGGTCTCGTCTGGTGGCGCAAGATGCTCGCGTTCGCGGGTCCGGGGTATCTGGTGGCCGTTGGTTACATGGATCCCGGCAACTGGGCGACCGATCTGGCCGGTGGATCGCAGTTCGGATATTCGCTGCTGAGTGTAATCCTGATCTCGAATCTGATGGCGGTCCTGCTGCAGGGACTTGCCTGCAAACTCGGCATCGTGACCGGTCGGGATCTGGCCCAGGCGTGTCGCGATCACTATTCGCGGCCGGTGAATTATTTCCTGTGGATCATCTGCGAAATTGCGATCGCAGCGTGTGATCTGGCCGAGGTCATCGGAACGGCCATAGCTTTACAACTGCTGTTTGGACTGCCGCTGCCCTGGGGAGTTGCCATCACGGCCTTCGATGTGCTGATGATCCTGTACCTGCAGAACAAGGGGTTCAGGCTCCTCGAAGCGGTGGTTATTTCCCTCGTTGCCGTTGTGGGCGTCTGCTTTCTTTTCGAGATCATCGTATCACGACCTGAGTTGTTTCCCGTCATGAAGGGGTTTATCCCGGACGTGGAGATCCTGAAGAATCAGGACATGTTGTACATCGGCATCGGTATTCTTGGTGCGACGGTAATGCCGCACAATCTCTATCTGCATTCGTCGATTGTGCAGACTCGAAAGTATGACGAGAGCTACGAAGGCAAGCGCGAAGCCGTCAAGTATTCCTTTATTGATTCAACGGTAGCGCTGTCATTTGCATTGTTTATCAATGCGGCAATTCTGATCGTGGCGGCCGCGACCTTTCATACCACAGGGAACACTCAGGTCGCCGAAATTCAGGATGCCTACCAGCTCCTGACTCCCCTGCTCGGCGTGGGGCTTGCCAGCGGAGTGTTTGCCGTGGCTCTGCTGGCGTCCGGACAGAACTCCACCGTCACAGGCACGCTGGCCGGTCAGATTGTTATGGAGGGGTTTCTCAATATCCGTATGCGTCCGTGGATGCGGCGACTGCTCACGCGCGGAATCGCCATCATACCTGCGGCCATCACCGCAATCGTGTACGGCACGAGCGGTACCGCCCGCCTGCTGATTCTTAGTCAGGTTATTCTCAGCCTCCAGCTGTCCTTCGCCGTCTTCCCGCTGGTGATGTTCACGTCAGACAAGGTAAAAATGGGCAGGTTCGTGAATCCGCCCTGGCTCAAATATTCTGCGTATACGGTTGCCACGGTGATTGCGTCGCTCAACATTTGGCTTCTTGTGCAAACCGTTCGCGACTGGATGGCGCCCTGATGTATCAACGCATTCTTGTGCCCGTGGAGAATTCATCCACGGATGCCCACATCATTGAGCACGTCGCCAGGCTCGCGCGGCACTGCAACGCGTCGGTGTTGTTGATTCATGTGGCCGATGGTTGGGCGGCGCGGAACATCAAGCACCTGTCACTGCGCGAGTCTGAGGAGATCAAGGAGGACCGCGAATACATCGAAGGACTCGCGGCGAAGCTGGTCGCTCAGGGACTGAATGCCGAAGCTTTACTCGCGACGGGCGACCCAAGTCGGGAGATTCTGCTGGCTGCGGATCGGGAAAAGATCGACCTGATTGCAATGGCAACCCACGGGCATAAGCTGATCGGCGACATGATCCATGGGAGTGTTGCGAGTTCGGTGCGTCACTCGGCTACGCAGCCCGTCCTCCTGCTTCGCGCGCCCGCGGCGGGATCATCCCGCGAGTGACCGCCGCTAAACGAACTCAGGGAAAGTTGAAGCCGGGTCTCGCAGCGCCCAGATCTGGGGCGCTGACGGAACATGTGGAGGATTACCTCAAAGCGATTTATTTTATTGAAGAGGGGGGCACCGCCGCCGCCACGAACGACATCGCGACGCGTCTGCAGGTTGCTGCGGCTTCGGTCAGTGGCATGGTGCGGCGTCTTTCTCAGCAGGGACTCCTCTCGTACGAGCGGTATCGGGGAGTGCGGCTTACGGAAGCCGGTCGGCGCGCAGCATTGCGAACCATACGGCGACACCGTGTCATTGAAGCATACCTGAACAAAGCGCTGAACTACCCGTGGGACAGAGTGCACGCAGAGGCGGAGCGCCTCGAGCATTCAGCGAGCGACGAACTGGTCGATCGCATGGCAGAAGCCATTGGTGAACCCCTTCACGATCCGCACGGGCATCCCATTCCGGGGCGAGACGGCACGATCGCTCCGTCCGGGGAGAGCGTTACCTTGTCCGATGTCAGCGAAGGGCAGCCCTCGCGGGTGCAGCATGTAAGCGATGACGACTCCGAGCTGCTGCGCTACCTGGCCGAGATCGGGATCAGGCCTGGTGCTATCGTCACACTGACCGAGCGTGCGCCGTTCGACGGGCCACTGACCCTGCGTATCGGGGGGGGCCGAGGAACGGTGCAAGTCGGGACAGCCCTTGCCTCCCGTGTGGTTGTTGAGGTCGTTGACGACTGACGTGTTTGTGCATTTTGCACATTCAGCACAAATGCGTTAACAGCGGAGGAAGAATCGATAACGACTCTATCCAACAGCACCGCAACGATTGAGCGTTCTGAGGTGTCGAATGACGGTCGTGGCGGGTAAGCGCGAGGAGCAAGACCCGCTGCCAGTGGTCCGCAACCCAACAGGCGAGAGAAGGCCATGTCATTGATCAAGCGGCTGTCGGGAAACCGACGGGTGGTGTACAGCGTTGTTCTCGTGGCTGTGGCGCTCGCAGGCTTTACGTGGTGGCGAGGCAGGGGTGCCGCGGGGGCTCAGGACACAGCGATCACGACGAAGGTGATGCGGAGCGACTTTCGCGTCGTCGTGACTACAGCTGGTGAACTGCAGGCGGTCAAGTTCGTTCAGGTGCAGGGCCCTGCAAACGCTCAGCAGGCGGACACTTACCAGATGAAAATTTCTTCCATCGTGCCCGAAGGGACGGTGGTGAAGGAAGGTGAGGTGGTCGCCGAGCTTGATCGTGGCACCATCGCAGCGAAGTTGGCGGAGGTGTCGCTCGCGCTGCAGAAAGCCGATGCCCTGATGGAGCAGGCGCAGCTGGATTCCACGCTGAACCTGTCCACGGCGCGCGAGGCCATCACAACGATGGAGCTGTCGCTGGAAGAGAAGCGCATCGTCAGGGAGCAGGCAAAGTTTGAGGCTCCGTCGGTGAAGCGGCAGGCAGAGATTGACTACGAAAAAGCCGAACGTGCGTTCGCGCAGGCCAAGGTCGACTACAAAACGAAAACCGAACAGGCGCAGGCCAAAATGCGCGAGGTGGGAGCGGACGTGCAGCGCCAACGCAATAAGCTGAACGTCATCCAGGAGGTGATGGGTGCGTTCACGATCAAGGCCCCCGCCGACGGCATGGTGATCTACGTCAAGGAATGGAACGGGAAAAAGAAGACAGCGGGGTCCCAGATTAATCCGTGGGATCCCACGGTAGCGACCCTGCCGGATCTGTCACGCATGGAGTCCATCACATACGTGAATGAGATTGACGTGCGAAAGGTGGCCGCCGGGCATACCGTTGCCCTCACATTGGACTCTGATCCGACCAAGCGTCTGACCGGCACCGTGACCCAGGTGGCCAACGTCGGTGAGCAGCGCCCCAATTCGGACGCAAAGGTGTTTGAGGTACGCGTTCTGGTGAACGAAGCAGACACGACACTGCGCCCCGGGATGACAACGGCCACGGCGATTGAGACGTACTCCGTCAAAAACGTACTCTCCGTGCCGCTCGAAGCGGTGATGGCAGAAGAAAACGTGCCGTACGTGTTTGTGAAGAAGGGCGGCTCAATTAAAAGGCAGGAAGTTGCTACCGGCGCCATGAGCGACGACGATGTCGTCGTACTCAACGGACTGGACGAAGGTGATGAGATCTATCTCACACCGCCCACCAATCGCGCCGACCTTGAGACCATACGGCTGCCCGGGTCAGGTGAACTGCCGAAGGAGCCGGGTGGCGACTCGGCGCGCACGCGGCCGGTTCCGGTCAAGCCGGCGGAGAAGGCGAGCGCTGCAGAACGCGTGCCGCCGCCTGCACGACCCCGAGTCACACCGGTCGCGGGCAAGCGGAGCTGACGCGTGGCATCGCGCGCCATCACGTTTGCGGAGATCCGCGAACGATTCATCGGGCACGTCGTCGCCAGCCTCAAGACGGCGGCGGTCGCCGTGGGCCAGAACAAGCTCAGGGCGTCGCTGACTTCCCTGGGCATTCTGTTCGGCGTTGCATCGGTCATTGCGATGCTCGCGATCGGTAAAGGCGCGGAGCAGGAGATTCTGGAGCAAATGCGTCTCCTCGGCTCCAACAACATTCTCATCACGCCGTTGGTTGAGCAAAAGGAAGAAGAGGCAAAGGATGACACCAGGCAGGAGCCCAAGCGCTTCACTCCCGGCTTAAACCATCAGGATGCTCTTGCCATTCAACGTGTTATCCCTGAGGTCGACATCGTCAGTGCAGAGATCATCTTTAATTCACTGATCACGCGCGAAGGGCGGAGGCGGACTGGGAAAGTGGTTGGCGTGGACACCTCATACTTCCGATTACTGAATTTGAGGCTGGCGCAGGGAGAAACGTTCAACGACTACCATATGAGATACGGGTATCCGGTCGCCATCATCGGCGAAGGGATTCGTTCCCGGTTCTTTACTACCGACGATCCGATTGGAAAAACGATCAAGGCCGGGAACAACTGGGTGACAGTTGTGGGTGTGCTCGAGCCGCGTGAGGTCAGCAAGGACGTGTCCGCGCGACTCGGTGTGCGCGATCCCAACATGGATGTGTATGTGCCGCTGCAGACCATGCTCGCGCGCTTTCGCGATCGATCGCGCGTGACCGCGCAGGAGGTCACCGCGGCTTCGAGGCAGCGCAATGTCAATCCGCAGGATCAGCAGGAAGAGCCTGAAGATGTGCGGGCAGAACGATTGAACTATCATCAGCTTGATCGCATCGTAGTGCGTGTGAAGGAGGCGCAACTGGTGTCGCCCGTCGCGGAGATTGTGCAGCGCATGCTGTCACGGCGGCACAACGGCGTAATTGATTTTGAGATTACGGTGCCCGAGTTGCTGCTCCAGCAGGAGCAGCGGACGAAAACGATATTTAACGTGGTGCTCGGCGCCATTGCGTCGATCTCTCTTATTGTGGGCGGGATCGGCATCATGAACATCATGCTGGCGTCGATTCTGGAGCGCATCCGTGAGATCGGCGTGCGCCGCGCGGTCGGTGCTACGCAGACTACCGTACTGGCCCAGTTCCTCGCGGAGGCGGTTCTTATCAGCGTGGCCGGCGGAGTGGCGGGGATCATTGTCGGAGTTGGATTAAGCTACGGGATCGAGGAATTTGCCGGCATCAAAACTCTGGTGTCCGGACTCTCCGTGGCCGTGGCCTTCGGTGTGTCATTTTCTGTCGGTCTCATCTTCGGAATTGTCCCGGCCTATCGTGCCGCGAGACAGGATCCCGTCGTTTGCCTGAGGTACGAATGAATTCATCACAACAAGTGCGCTGCTGCGTCGGTCTCATTCTTCTTGTGTGGTCCGTGCCGGCCGCGGCACAGGAGGGGCTGACCCTGACGCAAGCCGTGGCGAGAGCGCAGGCAGAATCGTTCGGCGCACGGATGGCGGTGAGTTCGCGCGACGCTGGCCGGCAACGGGAGCGTGCATTCAGCGCGTCGCTCCTTCCGCAGATTTCGC
Source organism: Gemmatimonadaceae bacterium (assembly GCA_041749115.1). Taxonomy (GTDB): domain Bacteria; phylum Gemmatimonadota; class Gemmatimonadetes; order Gemmatimonadales; family Gemmatimonadaceae; genus JBGTBX01. The sequence continues at coordinate 30,702 of JBGTBX010000161.1, read as the reverse complement.
TGACTGGTGACGTGCCAGTGTACAATAGATCCATCATCCCCGTGCTGCAACCTGATGGCAGCACAGTATTCCGATCGCAGCAGCAAAATCAGGCCGGGGTGAATGTGCGTGTGGGTCAACGCCTTCCGTGGACAGGTGGGGACTTGTTTGTTCAGTCGTCCCTCGCGCGGCTCGAACTCTCGGGAGAACAAAAAACAAGAAACTATTCATCCACACCGTTCCTGATTGGCCTGCAACAGCCGATCTTCAGACCGAATACGCTGAAATGGGAAGCTCGGGAGCAGGAACTGCAGTACGAGGCGTCGGAGCGGCAATTCACCGAAGCGCGGGAAGATGTCGCGCTCGCTACTACGACAGCATTCTTCGATCACTTTGCCGCACGGACATCACTCGACAACGCCATAAGTAATGCCGCCGTCAATGACACGCTATACACGCTGAATCAGGGGCGCTACGAAGTCGGCAAGATCGGCGAGAATGATTTGCTGCAAAGCGAACTTGTCCTCCTGCGGTCGCGCAACGCGCTCAGCGCGGCACGGCTGGAGCACGATCGAAGCCTGGCGGCGCTCAGGTTACAGTTGAACCTGCCGGGCAACGTTCCATTGACCATCGCAGTGACAGACGATGTGCCCGACGTGCAACCTGACACCAGCCTGGCCGTGGAGCAGGCACTGCGTAACCGGGCACAAATGTCCACGCTTGAGTTGAACGAAGTTCAGGCAAAGCGTCGCGTGAGTGAAGCGCGGTTGAATTCCGGTTTCGGGGCCACGCTCCAGGCGAGCGTCGGTTACAATCAATCAAGTCCTGATCTGGATCTGGCCTACCGTGACTTGCGCAACGCGCAGCGCCTTTCGGTGGCACTCTCGACTCCGCTGGTGAACTGGGGTCAACGCAGCGCACAGGTGCACGCCGCGCGTGCCGACGAGCAACGTGTCGAGGCGAACCGTCGGCTGAATCGCGAACAGATCATGCAGGAAGCACATTTCGCCGCTCTGCAGCTTATCCAATCGCGGGGCCAGTTTCTGCTGGCTGCAAAGGCAGACACCGTTGCGACCAAACGATTCGAGGTCGCGAAGAACCGCTACGTCATCGGTCGGATCGGTATCGACAATCTGTATCTGGCACAGCAGGAGAAGGACCAGGCACTCCAGTCGTATGTTCAGGCACTTCGCGGTTATTGGTCCGCCTACTATCGCTTGCGCCGCTCAACGCTCTACGACTTCGAGAAAGGAATGCCGTTGCGCTGAACGCCCCTCAAAGCGCAGAGCGCGGTATGCACTGTCAGCACCTGGGGCAGCGCGACGCGGTGACAGGGGCCACCGTGAATGTACCGCGTCGCGCCGTACACTAAGCGGAACGGATCGCCGTCACCGGGGCAGCGCGTGCGGCCCGGATCGCGGGATGCAACGATGAAGCGGCCGCGACCGCTGCTACCGCGAGCGGCACCGCAATGAACGCCAATGGGTCAAAGCGCGGAGCCTCGTAGAGAAGAGCGCCGAGCAGAGGGGAGCCGAGGGCGGCAGCTACCAATCCCACTCCAACGCCGACCATGACGACGCTTGCCGCTCCGCGAAGCACCAGCAGCACCGCTGCTGAAGGAGCCGCTCCCAGCGCCTGGCGAATGCCGATTTCGCGGGCGCGCTGTGAAGCCGCATAGCTGACAACTCCATGGACGCCGACCAGAGCAAGTACAATCGTCACAAATGCGAAGGCAGCCATGACCATGAGCGCGAAGCGTCGCTCGGAGACGGATCGGTCGAGGGTGTTCTGCAGTGATTCCGTGCCGAACACCGCCAGCAAGGGATCGACCGCCGCAATGGTTTGTCGAACGGCGGCGATGGCAGAGAGAGGGTCGCCGCGGGTCTTGAGCAATACCACCCCCGAGTTGGAGGGAGCCTGACCGATCGGCGCGTAGGCCGCCGGTGGAGCCGGTGCGGTGAGCCCATGAATACGCTCGTCACGCACCACACCCACGATGGTACGCTCAATGCCCCACCAGGCGAGCCGCTGCCCCACGGGATCACCATCGGGGAAAAATCGTGTTGCCGCCGTTTGATTGATCAGTGCTACGGGGGGCGATGACGCATCCTCGCCCGGGGTGAACGCACGACCCGATAGCAACACGAGGCCCATCGTCTCTGCGTACCCTGGCGATACAATGCGTATTGATATTTCGGGCCATCCCGCTCCCTCTGATTCGCGGCCGACCACACGCCAGGAGTTGGTAAAGCCGGCATCCAGAGGATGAGTGGCGGCGATCGCAGCAGATTCCACCCCCGGAATCGCACGGAGTTGTGTCAACAGCCGATCGTTGAACTGGTTGATCTCGTCGAAGCGCGGGAAGCGCGCAAAATTGCGCGGATATCGCGCCTCGGGCAGCGTGTATTGCGCTTTCAGCACGCGCTCAGCGCTGAATCCGGCGTCGACCCGCAGCACACGCATAAAGCTGCGACCGAGCAGAACGGCACTTACTCCGAGCGCCACGCACAGGGTCAGCTGTGCTCCGACCAGCACGTCACGAAGCCGCCTCGCACCAACTGAGAGGCCCACTGACCCGGCAGAAGCTCTGAGCACCCCGATCGGGTCGCGCCGCGACGAGAGGAGCGCCGGCACCAAACCAAAGGCGAGACCGATCAGTGCAGCGATCGCGATCGCGAGCCCCAGCACGCGGGCGTCCACGGACACACTGGCGATGCGCGGGATATCCGCGGGACCGTAGGCTCTCACCATGCGGAGCACGATCGTGGCGAGTGCAATTCCGGCGCCAGCGCCTAACGTCACGAGGAGAGCGCCTTCCGTGAGGAATTGACGTACGAGTCTACGCGACGAAGCGCCGAGTGCAGCGCGCAGAGCGGTTTCGGCATTGCGTTGCGCGGCGCGGGCCAGGAGCAGATTCGCGATGTTCGCGGTGGCAACGAGCAGTAGCAGCGCGGCAGCAACCAAGAGAACGTTGATCAGCGGCCGTACGGGCGAAAGCACCACGTCATCGAGCGACTCCACGAACATGCTGCGTGCGGCATTCTCGCGGTACGCCTGCTCGAGAGCGGATGCGATAGTTGTTGCCTCGCGCTGGACAGCGCCGATCGTTGCACTCGGCGCGCGGCGCCCGATGACAAGGAACGGGTGTGTGGAACGGGGCCATTCATCATCTGTAGCGCGCGCGGGCATCCACACGTCGACAGAACCGTCCGGGACGTAGGGTGCGTGATACGCGGCCCTTCCGTTGATCTGATCCAGCGCATAATCCGCATGATCCGGGACAACACCGACGATCTCGACTGTGGTCTCGTCGACTTCGATCGTCGATCCGATAACTGAGGGACTGCTGCTGAATGCAGTGCGCCAGAGCGAGGCGCTGATGACTGCGATGGGTGGGCCACCCGGGGTGTCGTCCGTTTCATCAAAGGTGCGTCCGGCGAGCGGGCGTACTCCAAGCAGCGACAGGTAGTTACCGGTCAAGGCCGCCACCGTTCGGCGCGTGGGCTCTCCCTGCTGAATGCGCACGTTGCCTTGCGTCGCGATCACTCCGGCAACTCCTGACAGCGTCGTGGTTTGAGCGCGGAGATCGACAAAATCCGGCCATGACTGCGGCTCGCGTGTGGTCCCGCTGACTGAGTCTGTTCCCCAGATCATGACGAGATCCTGAGGCCGTTCGAAGGGTGCAGGCCGGAGAAGCACGTGGTCGGCAACACTCACGATGGCGGTTGTGGCGCCTATGCCGAGTGCGAGCGTGAGGAGGACTGCAGCCGTGAATCCCGGGCGTGCCACAAGCTGCCGTGCAGCAAAACGAACGTCGCGCATCGCGTCCTCGAGTCCGCGATTTCCCCGGGCGTCACGGACATCTTCTTCGATGCTGGCTCGGCTCCCCATCGACACCACTGCGAGGCGCCGGGCTTCAAGCGGGTCGTGGCCTTGTGACTCCAGATCGCGGGTGAGCATTTCGAGATGGTACGACAGTTCGTCGCGCGTGTAACGTTCTTCGCGACTGCTATGGAACAGACGTTGCAAGCGATGTTTGATGTCGGAGAGGATGCTCATGGTGCGGCTCCTGCCCAATCCAGAATCAGATTGACCGTGGTTGACGCGCGCTTCCATGCCGCCCTTTCGTCGGCGAGCTGTCGTTTACCCGATGCGGTGATGCTGTAGAAGCGCGCCCGCCGGTTGTTCTCGGTGGTCTGCCATTCGGATTTCAGCGCGCCGCGCCGCGTCAGCCGCTCGAGCGCCGGATAGAGGGACCCTTGATTAACCAGTAGGTTCTCCGCGCTCATGGCGTGGAGTCGCTGCGTGATGCCCCAGCCATGCATGGGGGCGAGTGAGACGGCCTTCAGGATCAGGAGGTCGAGCGTTCCCTGGAGCAGATCGTTGGGCTTTGCCATATGCCTCTTCTCTCGATGTTCGAGAGAACTATTGGCACACTTCTCTCGATTGTCAAGAGGAAGGTCGCGAGCGTCGAGCCGGGCGCGGTACGACGACGCCCGTCAAACAGCTATACGCTCTCAGGCTTCTCGTCACTGGAGACAGTGCGCTGTCGACCTGTCTGCTGCAGCGCCCGCCGAAGCACGAACTCGATCTGCGCATTTAAGCTGCGCAGATCGTCGTTCGCCCACCGCTGCATGGATTCCAACAGCTCAGGGCTCACCCGGAGCAGGAACGCTTTGCGCTCTGGCAATTTAGCCGACTCCTACTGGTACAGGGAGCCGGTGTTCACGACGGGCTGCGCGTCGCGGTCAGAACACAACACGACGAGGAGATTGCTTACCATCGTGGCACGCCGCTCTTCATCAAGCTTTACGACGCCCTTCGAGGAGAGCAGCTCCAAGGCGGTTTCCACCATGCCGACAGCGCCCTCCACAATCTTCTGTCGGGCGGCAATGATCGCCGACGCCTGCTGTCTGCGCAACATGGCGGACGCGATTTCTGGTGCGTAGGCAAGATGACTGATGCGGGCTTCGATGACTTCGACGCCGGCCTTCTGGAGACGATCGCTTACGGCAGCCTGCAGCGCGTTGGACACATCGGTGGTGTGCGTGCTCAACGACGTTTCGCCAGCTTCGTGTGCATCATAGGGGTAGCTCTGGGCCAGAGCACGTACGGCGGCTTCGGCCTGCATCACAACGTAGTGTTGATAGTCGTCGACCTCGAACATCGCTTCTGCGGTGTCGACCACCTTCCACACAACCACAGCACCGATCTCGATCGGGTTGGAGTGGCTGTCGTTGACCTTCAGCTTAGCCGTTTCGAAGTTTCTTACTCGGAGAGAGATTTTCGCTTTATGGTAGAACGGGTTGGCCCAGAACAGTCCCTGGTCGCGCACGGTGCCGATGTACTTACCGAAGAGCGTCAGCACCCGGGCACTGTTCGGTTGCACCGTGAAGGCCCCGGTGCTGAGCACAAATAGCACCAACGCGGCCACGGCGAAAACTCCGGCAACCACGGGTTCGTCCGGCACCGAGCGGATGAAACCAACGATCGACAGAAGGATGAGCAGCAGCAGCGACAACAGAATTGGCAGGCCTGCTCCTGCCTGACGTCTGATCTCTCGAAACATGGATCCGTATCTCCGTTCGGGGTGGGTATCATTATGATATCATAGTGATACCGCGCCGTCAATACTGAGACGTTCGGATCTCCGCCCGCCCAGAAGACATTGACGGGAAATGACTTAGCCGTACCATTCCTCAATGGAAGAGCAACGAATTCGACTTGGGACGCAGGGTTGGAACTATCAGGCCTGGGTCGGGCCCTTCTATCCCGATGGTACTCGCGCCGTTGACTACCTCGCGCTCTACGCGCGCGCCTTCGATACCGTCGAGATCGACGCCACATTCTACGCGGTGCCGTCGCTGTCCACGGTGAGGGGTTGGGCCTCGCGTGTTCCGGAAGATTTCGTATTTTCGCTCAAACTGCCTCAGGAGATCACCCATCGCGCCAGGTTGCGAGACGTACAGTCTACGCTCGATGAGTTCGTTGAAAGCGCGCGGGTACTGGGATCCAGACTGGGGCCCATCTTGATTCAGCTGGGTCCCGATTTCGGACCCATGGAGCTTCCGGCGTTGGTGCACTTTCTGCCGCGTCTGCCGACGGATCTGCGGTTCGCCATCGAGTTCCGGCACGCGGGGTGGATCAACGAGCGCATCCACGCGCTTCTCACGTCGCACAACGTCGCACTCGCCCTGACTGACGCACGCTGGATTTCACGTGACGCCATGCTTGAATTTGCGACGCGCCCAACCGCGGATTTTTCCTACGTTCGCTGGATGGGCAGCGATCGCTCGATTGAGGACTACTCGCGAGTACAGATTGACCGATCGCGCGAAATCGATAAGTGGGTCGAGGTGCTGCCCGCGCTCGCTCGGAGCGTACGCACCGTGTATGCTTATGCCAATAATCATTTCGCCGGTCACAGCCCTGCGACATTGCGCGAGTTGCAGCGTAAACTCGGCTATCCGATCAAGGATCCGGCCACGTTAGGCGACCAGATGAGCCTCTTTTAGCGGGTAGGAAGAACGTACATGTTGTCACGACGCACCAAGGGGTTCCTGCTCTTCGCGACCGTGATCGTTGCGGGATGCATTCGTCTGGGTTTCTGGCAGCTCGAGCGACTGGAGATTCGCAGGGAAGCGAATCGCGAACTGCTGAAGCAACAAGCCTCCGCGCCGGTTCCGATCACGGCGTTTGCCACCGCCGACGACTCGTACAGGCACCGCGAAACGCAGGTGCATGGACGTTATGACTATTCGAGGGAGTTGGTTCTCACGTCGAGAGCACTCAACGGATCACCCGGCGTCTACGTGTTGACGCCACTCGTGCCCTCCGATGGATCGCCCACCGTGCTGGTCAACCGCGGTTGGGTGTACGCAGCGGACGGCATGACCATCAACCCGTTACAGTTCACCGAGTCTCATTCCATGACGGTAATCGGATACGTTGAACTGTACTCCACGTCTTCCGGCCAGGTCTCAACGCCCTCCGCGCCACGTGGCGTGCGCCGTCTCGATCGTGATTCAATTACTCTCCGTCTTGGTGAACCCCTCGCGCCGGTGCTGCTGATCGCAACCATGCCGGTGCCTGCTGGAAAGGAGAATGATATCCCGGTGCGACTGGCCCGCCCTTCGCTGAGCGAAGGATCACATCGCGGATATGCCTTTCAGTGGTTTGCGTTCGCGACCATCGGGGTGATCGGGATGGGCGCGGTCGCTCTGCGCGATCGCCCACCAGGCATACGCTAGACAGCGTCGGCTGGTGGAGTTGTCAGCACCCGGCCGAGGCGCCGGGGGTACCCCAGCAGGACCAGAACGGCAGTGCAGATAAGTGATCCACCGATGATCACAGAGGGCGTCACCGGTTGGTCAAGGAAAAGATGTGCGAGGATCGCAGCGAAGAAGGGTTCAACAGTGAGCGAGATGGCCGACCGCACGGGCCCCAGAACAGGGAGCGCCTTGAAGAAGAGCACGAAGGTGAACGCGGTGCAGATTACGCCGAGCACAAGCATCGCCGCCCAGCTCGGCGCGGGTTGACGCCACAGAATTTCCCCGCGAACCGCTGCGTACACTGTGAGAAGCACCGCACAACCGACACACACCGCAAAGGAGGTAGCGTAGACGTCGACGCCGCGTTGGAGGTGATCCATAACGGGGATGTAGATCGCGTACACAACCGCAGCTCCCAACGCCAGCGCTGCACCCAACGGATTAATAGCGTCGCCGCCGGGTAATCCCACGAGGGCCACAAGTCCGATCATCGCAAGGAGCAGTGACGCCGCGCGCCTGCGATTGATACGATCGATGCCGCGAACGGCGGCGATCACCGCGACCCAGGCGGGGAACGAATAGAACATGAAGACCATGGTCGCTGCAGGCATGTACGCGAGCGCAGACAGCGTCATCAGTCCGATGATCGACTGCCCCACACCGCCCACGAGCACAAGCTTCCACCAGGTTCGCGCCGGCAACTGACGGGCCGGCTTTATCCCAACGAAGGCCATTGCGACGGTCGCGGAGACAAAACGTACCAACAGTATCATCGCCAACAGCGTGCCCAACCGCGTGGACACAACGGTCAGGACGGTGATGGCAGAGTAACATGCGGCCGTGCCGATCAGCTGAGCAAACGCAACGCGCTCTCGCCCACCCGCGCATTGCGCAGACGAACTATGGGACATTAAGCACGGCGCGCGCGATGCTGAAGTACGCGACGAGACCGGTGACGTCCACAAGCGACGCAACAAACGGCGCGGATGCGATCGCCGGATCAATGCCAATCCGCTGCAGCAGCATCGGGAGCATGGAGCCAGCCACCGCGCCAACGACCACAACCAGCACCAATGTCAGTGACACGACGAGGGCGACGTCCGTGGGTGTTGACCACATAATCGCGCGCACAAAACCGATGATGCCGAGGCACGCGCCGAGCACGATGCCGTGCCCCAGCTCCCGACGCAGGACTCGGAGCACGTCCTTCAGTTCAACGTCTCCGACCGCCAGCGCGCGGGTAATAAGACTGGCGGACTGTGACCCGGAGTTTCCACCGGACGATATGATCAGCGGAATAAAAAGCGTCAACGTCAGTGTGGCGGCGAGTGTATCCTCGTATCGCTGCAACGCGGTGCCGGTAAACATTTCGCCGATGAACAGCACGACGAGCCAACCAAGTCTCTTGCGCGCGATGTCCCAGAAGCTCGCCGTGAAGTACGGATCCTCGAGCGGTTGCACGCCGCCAAGACGCTGCACGCTTTCCGTTTGTTCCTCTTCGATCACGTCGATGACGTCGTCGACCGTGATCACACCGACCACGCGGGTAAACGCGTCAACAACGGGTACGATCACGAGGTCATATTCCGCAATCATACGAGCGACTTCACGTCGATCAGCCGTGGCGGGCACCGAGATCACGTCGGTCCAGGCCACGTCCGCGATGCTCGCGCCCTCTGGTGCAGCCATAAGTTCGCGAAGTGACAACACACCCACGAGTGTGCCGCCACTGTTGATGACGTAGATCGCGTGCATCGCTTCCTTGCGATCGCTGCGGGCCGCGGTTCGCACAAGGATCAGTGCATTTTCAATCGAGAGGTTTTCATCCACCGAGACAAACTCGGTGGTCATGAGCCCGCCCGCCGAGTCGGGCTCATACTTCATTAAGCGTTCAGTCTCTTCGCGGTCCTCAACGCTGAGGTCCTGAAGAATTTCGTCGGCTGTTTCTTCTTCGAGTTCCTCCAGAACGTCGGCACGTTCGTCGGGATTCATCTCCGCGATAAGTTCGGCGGCCTGCTCCGTTGGCATCTCTTCGAGCAGTTCGATCTTCAGCTCGTCGTCGATGTACTCGACAATCTCGGCGGCGCGAGCGGGGCCGAGCGCAAGAAGGAAGGAGACGATTTTGTCGCGTGGGATGAGCTCCGCCACATCGGCGAGATCCTTCGGGTGCAACTCGCTCGTCTCGGCCACGAGATCCGCGGGAGAATCCTCGAGGAGTGCAACGATGTCCGGCGCGAGGAGTGCGGCGAGTTCGCGGTCGTGTGGACGATTCAGATAGGTCATGGACCCTCGGACGTGGACACAAAGAGAGCCGATAAGCTAAGCGATTGACTCGAACGACGCGTGTCGAATAAGCGGCAGGCACGAGATCGGGCTCGCTACACCAAACCCTCTTGGCGTTGAAGGCATCAAAGTACTGTCCGTTCGTCACTTCCAGCTATCCCTGGGGCACGCTGCAGGCGACACCTCCCGCAGCGGCCCAAACTTCAAGGCTTCACGTTCCTATGAGATTCATAGCAATTGCCGCACTGTTGATCGCCGGTCCGGTTGGCGCACAGGCGTCGGCAGCGGCCGCACGCATACCTCCGCTTGCGCGCATCATACCGAACGCCACCAGAGCGGTCACGCCGCCGGCGATCGACGGTCGCTCTCTGGACGCCGTCTGGGATGAGGCGGTTCCGGTGACTGAGTTCCGTCAGTTCGACCCGGTTGAGGATGGCGAACCCGCCTTCAAGACCGAAGCGCGCTTTGCCTATGATGATCGCAATCTGTATGTGCTCGTGCGAGCCTTCGATCCGCATCCGGATTCGATCATGGCATTGCTCAGCCGGCGCGATGAGCGTACGCAGTCGGACTACATTCGCGTGGTCGTGGATTCATACCATGACAAGCGCACGGGTTATCAGTTCATGGTGAACCCGGCCGGCGTGCAGCGGGATATCTATTTGTTCAATGATTCGCAGGAAGATGTTACGTGGAACGCCGTGTGGGAGGTCAAGACCAGCATCGATTCACTGGGCTGGGTCGCCGAGTTCCGCATTCCGCTGAATCAATTGCGTTTCGGCAACAAGGCAGAGCACACGTTTGGCGTTGGTATTCATCGGGAGATCGCGCGGTTGAACGAGCGATCGAGCTGGCCGTTGTGGCGCCGCACACAGTTCGGCATCGCCTCGCAGCTCGGCGAGATCCAGGGTATTCGCGGCATCGGTGGCAACCGGCGTGTTGAGCTGCAGCCGTACTCTGTACAATCCAGCGAAAGTGTTCCTCGCGGAACAGAGTTCGGTCGTGCGCTGCGATCGTCGGTCGGGGCTGACATGAAGGTGGGCTTGAGTTCAAACCTCACGCTGGACGCAACGATCAACCCGGACTTCGGGCAGGTTGAAGCTGATCCGGCGGTGCTGAACCTTACGGCGTTTGAGCAGTTCTTTCAGGAGCGGCGCCCCTTCTTTCTGGAAGGCACGGGCATCTTCTCCTTTGCCATTGACTGTAACGATGGCGAGTGCACGGGACCGTTTTATTCGCGTCGCATTGGTCGGAGTCCGCAAGCGGGATTTCTCAGCAGCGATGCCGGGTCGGTGCCGCACTCCACGACCATCCTTGGCGCGGCCAAGGTCACCGGGCGTTTGGGTACGGGTACCTCGATTGGCATCATGAATGCGCTGAGCGCGCGCGAAGCGGTCGGCGATTCTCTGACCGTCGAACCAAGAACGAACTATTTTGTGGCGCGTGTTCAGCAGGATCTGCGCGGCGGCCGCAGTGGGTTCGGAGCGATTGTGTCTGCAACGAACAGGGACCTTGATGCGCACACGGAAGACCTGCTGCGTCGCGACGCGTATTCGGCGGGGGTGGATATGCGACACCGCTTCGGGCCCTCCGACAACCTGCAGCTTAGCGGTCACGCGCTCGGGACCACCGTGCGCGGAAGTGCGGCGTCAATCGCTGCGACGCAACGCTCGGGCGTCCACCTGTACCAGCGACCGGATGACAGCATTGAATACGACTCCGACCGCACCAGCCTCTCGGGAATGAGCCTTGGGCTCGGCCTGGGCAAGCAGGGCGGTGGCGTCACGCGGTTCCACACGGGTGTCTGGTACCGCGGCCCGGGTCTCGAAATCAACGATGTCGGGTTCCTGCAGCGCGCGAACAACATGGGTCAATCCAACTGGTTCGCGCTCATGTATCAGCAACCGAAGGCGTTCTATCGTCGGCTGCAGATCAACTTCAATCAGTGGAACTCATGGTTCAGCGATGGTCAGAGCACTGGTCATGGAGGAAACATTAATCTGAATGGTCAACTGAAGAACATGTGGTATTTCTACGGTGGGATGGGCGCCGAGACAGGCCGCCATTGCGGCGCGTGCCTGCGCGGCGGCCCGGCGCTGTGGGAGCAACCCTCCATGTTCTTCTTTTCCGGTTTCGGCGGCGACAGCCGAAAAACCGTCGTCCCGGATTTCAACTTCAGTGGCGGTCGGTCCGACAACGGGCGCTCCTACCGCTACAGCGTGTCGCCGAGCGTGAGCATCCGCCTCAAGTCCAGCTTTTCTGCCAGCGTCGGCATGTCGTTCAGCAAAAACCTGCTGGATCGCCAGTGGGTGGGCAACTTCGGAGTCATCGGCAGCGATACGACGCACTACACGATCGCGCGACTGGACCAGAAGACCATGTCGTTGAACACGCGTATCAACTGGACCGCATCGCCGACGTTGTCGCTGCAGGTATACGCGCAGCCGTTTACCACCGGAGGAGAGTACAGCGACTGGCGTCGCGTGCGCGATCACTCGGAGCGCGACTACGCAGCGCAGTACGAGCCATTCCGTCCCGGATCGACTCCGCGGGGGTTTAACTTCAAGCAGTTCCGATCCAACACTGTGATGCGCTGGGAGTATCGGCCCGGATCTGCACTCTTTCTGGTCTGGCAGCAGGGTCGGACGCAGGATGATCAGGACCCTTCACAGTTCAATGCGCGAAAGGATTTCCGCACGCTCTTCGACGCGCACCCCAACAACACACTCCTCATCAAAGCGAGCTACTGGTTCGCGATGTAGCGGCTCGCGAGGGGGTCAGCCGTCCGTCGGGAGGTGCAGCGTGGGCAACGTTCTCTGGTCGGTCTGCACATCGCGGAGATCGTAGCCCGCCGCCTCAACGGCGGCGGCAAGGGCGGTCTGCGGAATCGCCGTATGGTGCTCCACAGTGGCACCACCCATCTCGACGGATGCCCGCTCCACCTCGGGGACTCCCGCCAGCGCGGTAAACACGGCGCGCACGCAATGAACCGTGCGCATTCCGTCGATCACAAGAATCGACTGCATGTACTGGTGTGGTAGACGAAACAGTGTTGGCGAGGCATCTTCGCTGTGGAAGATACGCGCACGAGCCCCTGCGCTGCAGCCAGCCCTTACCACATCCACCACGACATGAAAGTAGCCTTCATCGGCCTCGGTGCGATCGGCCGCCCGATGGCCGCGCATCTTGCCTCACGCTTCGATCTCCACGTCTGGAATCGAACCGGGGCGGTGGCAGAGTCCTTTGCAGCTGAGCATCAATGCAGCGTGGCGGCATCACCCGCCGCCGCAGCCCGGGGTGCGGTCGCGGTGATCACCTGCCTGCCCACTTCACACGAGGTCGAGCAACTTCTGGATGCGGATGACGGCCTGTTCAACGGTATTGATCGTGGTGGACTGGTCATCGACTGTACCTCTGGCGATCCCACGACGTCGCAACGCATCGCCAAACGACTGGCGACGCGCTCGATCGATTTTGTAGATGCACCGGTGAGCGGCGGGACCAGTGGGGCCGAAGCCGGAACGTTGACCGTCATGTGTGGCGGTGAGCAGGCCGCGTTCGACAGGGCGTTGCCGTTTCTTCAGGCGTTCGGCAAGAAGATTGTTCTGGTGGGGCCGACCGGTGCGGGCGACGCGCTCAAGGCAGTAAACAATGCGCTGCTCGCCGTGCATATCTGGTCGGTCGCGGAGGGACTCATCGGGTTGAAAAAAGCGGGGGTATCGCCGTCCGCGGCCCTCGACGTGATCAACGCGTCGAGCGGTCGATCGAACGCATCCGAAAACCTTGTTCCGTCTCGCGTGGTGACCCGTGCGTTTCCGCGCACGTTTCGGCTGGCGCTGCTCGAGAAGGACATCGGGATCGCTGCAGAATTCCTGCACGACCAACGGGTGGCATCGCCGGTGATTCAGCAGGTGGCCGAGCTGTTTCGGCTGGCGCGCACCGAGCTTGGCGAAGAGGCCGACCACGTTGAGGCCGTGCGCCTGATCGAACGCTGGAGCGGAACTGAAATCGCCGATTGATCGTTCTGCTTATTTGCACACAGAACAGACACTCTCTTTAGTCATATGATGACTTCGCTTCCGTCAGGCGCCGTGATTCGTGCGCATTTCCCTGCATTAAACCGAACCGAGGGTGGTCACGCCGTCGCGTATTTTGATGGTCCCGGGGGCACTCAGGTGCCTGTGGAGGTCGTCGATGCGATGCGCGACTATCTCCTGCACCACAACGCAAATACACACTGGGTCTATCCGACCAGCCGGGAGACCGACACCCTGCTCGAGAGTGCGCGCGCAGCAGGAGCGGATCTGTTCAATGCAGATCCGGACGAGGTCTCGTTCGGCAACAACATGACCACGCTCACCTTCCACATCGCGCGAGCCCTCGGCCGCACCTGGGGTCGTGGTGACGAGGTAGTGATTACCGAACTGGACCATCAGGCAAATGTGGCGCCGTGGCAGGCGCTCGAACGTGAACGCGGGATCACATTGCGCACGGCGCGCATGCTCCCGGAGTCGGGCACGCTGGATGTGGATCATCTCATGTCACTCATCACGCCTGCCACAAAACTCGTTGCCTTTGGCGCGGCGTCAAATGCGTTAGGCACGATCACCGATATCGCACCCATCGCGGCGCAGGCCCGGTCGGTCGGAGCGTTGAGTTTTGTTGATGCCGTACATTATGCGGCGCACGGATTAATGGACGTGCGGGCCTGGGGATGCGATTTCTGCGCCGTGTCACCCTACAAATTTTATGGTCCCCACGCCGGCATGATGTTCACCCGGCGGGACGTATTGGCTTCCCTCGACGTCCCCAGGCTTGATCCCGCGCCCAACGAAGGGGCCGAGCGGCTGGAGACGGGAACGCAGAATCACGAGGGCATGGTCGGGACACGGGCCGCAATTGATTTTATTGCTTCGTTCGGGAGCGGTACCACGCGCCGTGCGAAATTGGTCGAGTCGCTCGCGGCGCTGCATCGGGGAGGCGACGCACTGGTCGCGCAACTGTGGCGCGGGCTCGAGGCGATCAATGGTGTCACCATGCATGGCCCCCGTCCGGGGAATCACCCGCGTACACCGACGTTGGCCTTTTCCGTTGCCGCGATGACGGCGGACGAAGTGGCGGCAGCGCTGGTGCCGTCAGGATTGTACCTGTCCAGCGGAGATTTTTACGCAACGAGCGTGATCGAACGATTGGGGCGTGCGGATGAAGGGGTCGTGCGTGCAGGATGCGCCTGCTACACGACGAAGGACGAGGTCGACCGACTCGTCGCCGCCGTAGCACGGTTGCGGGAACCGTAAAGACGGAACAGGCACGCGCGTTCGGGGCCGTTGGCAACAATCTTCGGGCACTGGACGGGCGTGCGAAGTCGCTATATTCCGCGCCATGTTTTATGGCCGCCGCTACGTGGCAATGAGCGCTTTCGCCCTGCTGATCGGCTGCCGGGGCGACGGTGGCGGGTCGCCGCCGCCCGGAGTCTCCTTTCTCGCCGCGACGCCGGATTCCACCTACTGGGTTCACACCGACAACGAACGACTCCGTGTTCGGCGATCGGCCATGCTCCTGACGGTCTCCGACTCGACGATCTCCGAGCTCTACGTCATCGATGACGACCGGTCGTTCGCTGACGCGTTGCTCGTGGGCCAAAGGATCTATCGCCGGGATCTGGTCGCAGGGGATTCAGTCGTGTTGTTTACGGACTCCAGTCTTGTGGACGCTGCAGCTGAATATTCCCGCACGCATCCCGAAGAGCTGCCACTCGGCCCGGACGACGACATGGCGGAGAGTCCGGCCGTCGTGATGACGACAGAAACTGACCTGCTAAGTTTGCAGGGACACTTTCTCAACGTGGAGTTTCACGTTGACGAAGAATCGAACGGGATATCCGAAAGACATTCGACCCACCGACGCGTCTACGATGTCAGAACAGGATCGCCCGTACTTCTCGCCGCGCTGATCGCTGGTGACACGACTCGTGTGATAGAGGCGGGACGAGCGCAGCTGAAAGCATTTTCTGATTCGGTGAACGCAGCCACAGATGAACGCGCCGTGGGTGCACGTGCCGCCCTTTCGGGGATGGTGTTCGACGCGGAATCGTTTTCGATTGTCGAGCTGGACGGACAACCGGCGGTGCAGTTCGTGGTGCCGGGAATGGGGGAGCTCGCAGGCGGTTACGCGCTACCGCTCGCTCCGCTGCTGATCACTCGCCAACCCTGGTGGAATGCGGCCAGCGCCGCGTTGCCTCACGAGCAGGTGCGTGGTCGGCGCACGTGGCGCGGTACGTATGGCGTCGTTGCCGAAAGTGACCCGGGTGGATCGGGCACGCGGTTGCAGGTACGCAGGGCGAATCGACGCTGGGCGGTAGGTCTCTTCGTGGAAGAGATCCTGCAGGTCTATCGCCTGGATGGACTTACGGCGTCGACGCGGGTGGCCGCTGCTTTGCAGCGCGCGTTCGACGATGCCGGTTACTATTCGGGCGAGGTGCGCACGGCGGCGCATCGAAGCGGGCGGAGATGTCGCCGAACACAATCCCGACAATGCGAGCCAAAACCCCACGCGAATCAGAATCGACGGTCGCTGACCTTATGATGCCCCATCAGGCGAATGGCCTAAAACAGCCATCGGTCTTTGGCGGAGTGATCATGAGCATGGTGGATCGTTGTGCCGCGCTTGCCGCGATGCGGCACAGTTCGGGCCAGGTCACGACCCTTTCCATCGACAAGATTCTTTTCAAGGAACCGATTCGCGTAGGCGAGCTGGTCGAGGTGCGGTCGCGCGTGGTGTTCGCAGGCCGAACGTCGATGGCCGTGGTAGCTGAGGTGTACGCTGAGGACCTGCCCGCCGGCACGCGGCGACACACAAACGAGTGCTGGTTGACCTTCGTTCACCTCGATGAGATGGGGACTCCGCAGCCGGTGCCGCCATTGCGGGTCGAGACCGAAGAGGACAAACATCTACATGAGCTTGCCGCCAAGCGACGCGAACGATCGTTGGCAGGGCAACACTAGTTGCGCGAGAGGTTCCCATGCGCCAGCCTTCCCACATGACAGATCGTTTTTCGCTTGAGACGGCAAACAATATGCTGCCCCTCGTCCGCCGGATCGTGGGCGATATTCTGGAGCAGTATCGGGAGTGGCAACAGGCGGTGCACGCCTTCGAAGCCGCCGCTGCGCTACCGGATTCTGACGCCGCGGTCGTGAGCGAGGCGCAACGAAAGGCGCAGCTCCTCGCGCGTGAAATTCAGGGTTTCCTGTCAGAACTCGGCGACCTTGGTGTGGAGTTCAAGGGGTTCGAGCTTGGCCTGGTGGACTTCCCCGGCGAGGTTGATGGTCGCTTAATTCATTGGTGCTGGCAGTACGGGGAGGGCGGCGTTCGACACTGGCACGATCGTGATGCCGGTTTCGCATCCCGTCAACCGGTCGAAACACTGACGTCCCACACAACACACTCTCGCTGATTAACGCACTATGAAAGCTTTCGTTGCCGGTGATGGAACTGCCTGGGGTGTGGAAGTTCGTATGCCGACGCACAGCAGCGCGCTCGTGATTTTCCGGCACCCCGATGGTGCAACTTCTCTGAAGCATCGATACGCTCAGCTGAATGTGCGGACGCCGGCAGCGAACGATCCACGTGCCAGACTCGCAAGCGACGAGCTTGTGGACGCACTGGATACGCGCAGTCTGGCCCGTCTCTTCAATCGATCGGCGCCCGTTCATACCGCGCGCGCGAGCTACATCGTTTCCTGAGATGTAAACGTTTCAGCGGCTGCGGCATCGCCGGCGTCATAGGGCACGTCGATTTCCAGACCATCTCGAGCCACTTTTGATTTGGCGAAAACGCTGCGCGCTTCGCGCTCGAGGTCGTGCGTATCGCGAGAATAACGTGCGCTGATATGTGTTAACAGCAGGCGGCGGGCGCCGGCGCTGCGCGCGACCTGCGCAGCCTCGCGCGCAGTGGAGTGTCCGGTTTCGCGCGCGCGGTCCGTCTCTTCGTCGCTGAACGTGGCTTCGTGGATTAATACATCTGCGTTTCGTGCGGCCTCAATCGTTGCATCGCACGGACGGGTATCACCGGTTATGACAACACGACGACCGGGACGCGTGGGTCCGACGAGTGCCGACGGCTCGACGACGCGGCCATCCTCAAGAGTCACCGACTGGCCGCGATGGATTTTGCCCCAAAGTGGTCCCTCAGGAATGCCAAGGTCGCGGGCAACCTGTGGATCGAAACGGCCGAGACGCTCTTCCTCAATGACCGCCCAGCTAAGCGCATGCGCACCACGATGGTCAGCGCCAACCGCCTCAAAGCGGAAGGTGTCGCGCGGCACCGTGTCGCCGGCGATCATCTCACGCACGTCCAGCGCGAAAGGGAGGCGATCGGCGCCCAACGTTTCGCACTTGTGCAGAATCCGCGTAGCCCCTTTCGGACCATAACAACGCATGGGCTCGGTGCGCCCCTGCAAAGCCAGGGTTCGCAGCAGTCCCACCACGCCCAGGAAGTGGTCGACGTGAAAGTGAGTGAAGAACAGGTCGTTCAGCGCGAACGAGATGCCATATCGCATCATTTGCCTCTGCGTGCCTTCGCCACAATCGAAAAGGAAGGTGTCTCCTTCGCGGATCACTGCGATGGAGGAAACGCCCCGCTCCACGGTGGGGCGAGACGCAGAAGTGCCGAGGAAACGAATGAGGAAAGGCATGTTGGACCGTGAAGATAACGCCGGGAATTACCACTTCCCGCAGTCATCTCGAGGTTTTGTGACGTAGGTCGCAGAATCCCACCTGATGCAAGCGCCATCCTGCTCCCACGCGAAAGCGGAGCAAGCTATCGCTGGACAGATTGCCCTCGCACGGCGGGGGTCGCGGAATCGGCAGATCGACAGGTAGTCCCGGGGCACGGAGTATTGGCGTAGAAGGACCTCGCGCCGCCTGCCCGACTGGGCGCGTCGATCCCTCCGCTGGACGGTTCATAAAAGAGCACGCAGGAGTCTGAAGAGCCGCCCAGGTGGCTCCTCCGCTGGCTCGCACACTCAAAAATCTGATTCCGCGGGATCAGGAAGGGAGCGAAGCACATGACAACCGGGAAGAAACCAACAGGTTTTGCCGCGCTGAGTCCGGAACGGCGGCGTGAGCTTGCAAGTCGTGGAGGACGCGCGGCCCATGCGCGTGGCACGGCGTATAAATGGTCTCTGGAAGAGGCGCGGGAAGCGGGGAAAAAGGGAGGCGAAGCAGTAAGCCAGGACGTGGCGCATATGTCGGCGATTGGACGCATTGGAGCCGAAGCCGTTGCAAAAAAGCGCCGCAAGGCGCGTGATCAGGAACGCGCGGCTCGGCTGCATTTGGAGCGCGAGCGGTCGGTGGAGGTGACGAGTGAGCGGCGTCGGTCGCCGGTGCTCCCACCGATCGCGAAGGAGGTCCATCGCGACCGCGAACAGGAGCGCAGGCTCAGCTAGAGATGTATGGGAGCAGTGAAACCAGCGCCCACCGTGTCACCCTCGGCGCGACGTTCTCCTGCTCGCCGGACCGCCGGACGAGTCTCCGAACAGTCCGGGTTGTGTCGGGGCGTCGCCCCAGCGCGCCACATACGCGTCCACGTCCCATTTCTTGCGCGCTCGCTCCAACGACATCGGGCGGACGAGCCCGAGGACCGGTCGTTCCTGAAAGGGCCGATCAAACTTGCCGAAGCACCACTGAACGCCGGCGTAGCTTGAGGGATCGCGACCATCAATGCCGTATTTGTTGTTCAGGTGCAGCGCCCAGGCCAATGCGTCGGCGGGGCGCTTGCTCCATGCAATGAAATGTTTCCCCCACAACATGCGCACGACGTTGTGCATCACGCCGGTGGTCATCAATTCCCGCTGTGCAGCATTCCAGAGATCGTTGTGTGTACCGGCCTCTTCGAAGTCCTGCATGGAGTATTCGCTCTCACGCGGATCCGATTCGTGTTTGGTAAGCGTTTTATTTACCCATGCAGGTAATGCATCGAGGGTTCGGTACGACGGATTGCGCAGGCTGAAGTTCAGCGCGAGTTCCCGCCAGACGAGGATCTCGTTCAGAAACGCCTCGGCTTCGCGCCGATGTTCTGATTCGAGGGCCATGCGGACCACTTCGATCGCGCTGATCTGGCCGAAGTGGAGATAGGGCGAAAGTCGGCTCGAGCCTTCGTCGTCGGTCGGATCGATCCGTCGGGTGCCGTAGTCCTGCATGACCGAGTCGACAAACGTGCGCGCCCGCCGAAGGGCGGCGTTACGTCCACTCGGGAGGGAGACCGGCGGCACCGAATGATCGATGTCACAGTGCGCGAGCTCTTGTGCAAGGTCGTGCCGCGCAAAGTTTAGCGGTTTTCCCGGCAGCGACGCCATCATGTCCGATGGAACGCGTCGACGAGGCGGGCGGTCCTCAACCGGTTCGAGTGCGAACGGAAGGAAGCGGTGCAGCTTGGGACGGATGGTCCGAGCAGCATATTCTTCGCGTTCAAAAAGTCCCGAAGGGATTATGCCGTGTGATTCAACAGCGACAACGCGGACTTCGGCGCGTTGAGCAAAACGCATAGCGCGCTCCCACACACCAGCGGTCGGAAACAGATCGGTGATGACAATTGCTGCGCGTGCAGCCAGCTGATCAACGACCCGGCGATCTTCATCGCGAGTCCTCCGCAGGACGAAACGGTAGTCGAGCCCGAGTTGGTCGGCACGGGAGGCGAGTTCACCTGCGTTCCGCAGAATAAATTCGTGGATCCGGTCACTTGCGTGCTCGTAGGTCGGGTCGAGCCCCTGATGAATCACGAGCGGGAGATGTCGCGTATCGGCCTGACGAATGGCGGCGCGCAACGCCCAGTTCTCCTCAAACCGGTGCGTGGACTGCATCCAATACAGCACGTAGTCTCCTGCCGAGCGAGATCGCTGGTCGTTGAGAAGGCGTCCGCGGTGCGTGAGTTGATCGCGCACGTACTGTGATTCGAGCGAGTGTGTCGCCGGTGGAGGTGGCGACCATTCAGAGGATGGCATGTGTCGCTTGAATGCGGCGTAAGTGCATATTGTTCCAGAACTTACGGCGCAGCCGATTGACACACCCGCCCCCCTGATTACGTTTCCTCGGTTCCGGTGAGACACGAATACCCGCCGGGATGTGACGCCGGGGTGCGACCGTCGTATATTACGGGAGCGCTATCGACGCAACGGGGCTGTAGCTCAGTTGGGAGAGCGCTGCAATCGCACTGCAGAGGTCAGGGGTTCGATTCCCCTCAGCTCCATGTTATATTCAGGGAGACGTTAGTCGCCCTAACAGATAGCCAGCCGTCGTCCGGTAGGACGCAGAGTTCCAATGGCGACGTGCTTGGCAACAATGGCCTCCCTCCGGGGTGGCCATTTCTTGTTTGTGGACCTCTGAGTCGGGATTCTGGCTCCCGTCCGATCTGCTGCAGGCTGCGCCGGCTTTCGCTGCGCATGGTGAGACTGGAATCTGGGTGAGGTCGGCGGGCCGGGCGAGCAGCGCTGGGCGCTACCAGCGCAGGGCCGCGTTGTCCCGACGGAGTGCCTCGAGACCCTCGTGAAAGAACTGATCCTGTTCTTTCTCCGCCTGCCCGGCCAGGTCGTTGAACGCCGATGATCCCAGACCGTTGAAGAAGCGCATGATCGCACTCTCATTGACGACGAGTCGTATGTGTCGGATGCTCATCGTGAGGGGGCCGAGGTCGTCGCGAACGCTAAGGCGAAATTCAGCGCCGCGTCCTTCGAACGGGGTGCGCAGTGGCGACCGGAGCAGCGCTTCGCCGATTAACGGCAGGTTCCATTTGGGTTCCCGGCGGAACCGCATCATCCACGTATGCTCGCGCTGAGAACTTTCGTTGGTGAAGTCACCGACCAGGTTGCTGAATCCCACACGGAAGATTTTGAACTTCGTGGAAAAGTCCACATGCAGCTTCATCGAGTCGGGAATCTGTCGGGCGGTGCCGGAGAGATTCACGAGGTATCCGTTGCGAGCGCGCATCAGGATCTTCAGCTTGCCGTCTTCGCCTTTGGCATCGAAGTAGGTCGCACCGGAACGGTCGATCAGTCGAAAACGATAGCGGCTCGGTGTCACGTACTTCTCGACAAAAGTCGCGAAGGCCGGATGTCGCCGCTTCAGAACGTCGGTTCGGAACCCGGTGAATAAGGCCAGGGAAGTGGATCCGTCGGCCTGTTGCTGAGTGAACATGGAATCGATGCTCATCAGTTGTGCGACGTGCCGACTTGTGTTGGGCAACGCCTGGAGTTGCACGGCCCGGAGTGTGGCGGCGTCGGTCCCCTGAAATGCAGTAAGCAGCGCTCGTCCGGCCGTGGCAAATTCTTTTGGCTTTACGGAGCCCATCGCATGGTCAACGATCGTAAGCCATTCATAGTTGTTTCCGTTCACCCGTCGCAGGCGAATGAAGTGACGCTGGTCGCCAACACGTTTGGGATACGGCGCTACGGGGAGTGATTCAAAACGATAAGCTGTTCCGGTGAACGCGCCCTTCAGATAGATGGACGACGAGCTATCGGGTTGCCGGTAGCTGGTCCAGACGGTTGAGTCGCGGAGCAGGGGCGATGGCGCGAGTGCGTGCCGACCCATGGCGAGTCGCGCGGCAGCAAATTGTTCATCGCGTTCGACGTTCCTGAAGCGCTGCGAGAACGCGCTGAAGATGTCGTCCGCGTTGCGCCGGGCTTCGTCGGGAGTGGTACCCAGCGGTGGAAGGGCATTGCGGCAGCCGCTGAAAGTGAGAACGATCAGGCAGGCCCGAGCGCCCCATCGCATGGTTCGGTGCAAAGTGTTGTGGCGTCGAGAGATGCTTGAAGCCATGAGCTTTTGCCGCGGGAGAATCAGGGGTTGCCGCCGGGTCACGGGGGGAGGTAGGTTTGCTATGCTAAGTAGAGTATAGCGCGGTGTGTATTGCCCCTTGGTGTAACTGGCAACACGTCTGACTCTGAATCAGAAGAGTCCAGGTTCGAGCCCTGGAGGGGCAACTCAATGGACGGGCCATTCGGCCCGTCCATTTTCGTATGCCCCTCCAGGGCTTGTCGGTCGCTGTCGCTCCCGATCGAGCCCTCGGCGCGCGAACTTGCCCTTGCCGTGAGCCGCTGCTGGGCTTGTCGGTCACGGTCGCTCCCCGTGAGCCCGCGGTAGCACGCCTCAGACCGCCTAATGCCCTTCTCGTGGGTATGGTCGCCGCCGCACCCGAATCTCAATTGACTCGCACGGACAGTCACCTAAGTTAGAGAATGCCCACAATCGTGCCGCGAATCGAAACGAGTCAGGCAGAGGCTCGGGAACTGCTCAAGCAAGCGCTTCAGGTGACTCACTTGTCGGCGAGGGCATTTGCCAATGTGCTGGTCGTGGATGAACGCACGATCCGCCGCTGGCTCGCCGCCGACCGACCGATGCCCGGCCCGGTCATTCAGCTGTGTCGTCTTCTGACGGCGAACCCGGATCTGGTCACACGACTGGTGCAGCAGGCTGATTCCGCGACGTTTGTCGAAGCCCACGGCGCGCTCACCGCGGACGCCAGGTAAGCGTCCGCGGGGCCTTGTCTGTTTATTGACCGGTCGGCGTGACCTTCATGCGGGCCTCGAGATCCGCGAGTCCACGCGTGATTTCGTCGGCGCTGACCCAATGGCCGCGCACCATGACACCGGCGCGCTGCGTTAAGTTGGCGACATCCAGGAGAGGATTGCTCTGCAGCAATACGAGGTCGGCTCGCATCCCCGGCGCCACTGTGCCGAAATCACCGTCCTTGCCAAGAACTTCACGCGCGTAGCGTGCGACGTTCGCCGTGCCGCTTTGCAGGATCTGGAATGGAGAAAGGCCGGCCTCTGCGGCGACATGCAGTTCGCGGTGCAGCGCAAACCCGGGGACGTTGAACATCTGAGGAGAATCCGTCCCCATCAGCAGCGGCGCACCTTCATCAGCCAGAGCCTTCAGCATCTGTCGTCGCAGTTGAATGTGCAGGGCGGCGTCCTGTGCAGTCACGCCGAGCTGTTGATTAAGCCGATCGCGCTGATTTTTCTGATTGACCCAGCCGGTGACCCAGGACCGCGGCGCGTACCGGAACTCTGCGCGGGATGCGGCGATGGATTCCGCACTCTCCGTGACCACGAAGTTCTCCCAGAGGTACATCGTTGGCACATTGTAAACGCCGGCGGCGCGTGTACGCCGCGCCAATGCGCGAAAACTGTCCGGTTGTACCGCGCGCCACATCGTCTGTGGATAGGTGGTGTCTGTGGGGGACATCAATCGTCGCTTCATCACGTCCGAAACTGCGGACTCCAGATATCCGTCCAGATGATCGATGGTAGCCTGCTTCGACTCCAGCGCATGACTGAGTCCCACCGCGACCGGAATATGCCCTCCCATGGTGATGCCAACCTGTCGAGCGACAACCACCGCTGAATCATAGCTGGCTCGTGACGGACCGGGATGAATTTTCAAGAGATCATATCCAGCAGCTTTATGCTCGCGAACCAGGCGGGCCGCGGTCGCGGGGTCTGTCGCGGTAGCGCCGTTCAACGATGGGGCAGCCACGTAGAACGTGGGACCCACCATCTGTCCGCTGTTCAATCGTTTCGCCAGATCGAGCTGATAGGTGGCGCCGAGCATTCCGCGGATGGTGGTGACGCCGTTGGCCGTGTAGAGGAACATGATGTCCTTGAGCAGCTGTTCGGACGCGCCCTGCGGCGGCACATGAGCATGCATCTCGGCGAGCCCGGGCATGAGGAAACGTCCTCGCCCGTCTATCCGCACGGCCCCGTTGGGGATCGACGCCGTACGCGCGTCACCCACCGAAAGGATCTTCCCGTCCTGCACCACTACGGTCTGATTGGGAATGATCCGGTCGCGGTCCATGGGCACGACGGTGACATCGACAAATGCAGATGTCTGCGCGTTCACCGCGGCAGCAGAAACCAGCAGCGGGACAAGCAGGGCACAAACCAGGCGGAGCGGTCGCATGTTCATCAGGGAAGTAGGTTCATCAGCGCAAGCCTCGCCCGATCGTTCGTGCACCGCGAGCTGGGAAGGCTGCCATTTCGTGAATCGACTGCTCGAAGCGTACTGCGTTCTTGCATAAGCTATGGTGTAACAACAGCACCTTTCCAGAGGGCCACGCAAACGGCCACCGCCTGCGCAACACCCATCGGGTCCGGATAATATCTCGCGGCATCCTGGGCGCCTGGCGCCGTTGACGCTGATCGAGAACTGACTCGCGGCCGTTCCACGGGCAGTGTGTGTATGTGTCGCTCTCGGCGACACACTCGGGTCGTGTTGATTCAGCTGAGTAGTGGTGGGTTGCCTTCGACAACCACAATGTTGTCACGCTCTGCAATAATCTTTCTCGTTCCACGCTGCTCTCATGCTCTCTCTCCGTTCTCGTGGATTCGATTTAGCCGCCACGGCGCCTGGCGGATGCGCATCACGGCGCCTTATGCAGCCACTGCCTTACAGCATAACAGTGCCGTGAGAGCTCGAAAAGGGACTTCTGCTCTCGAGCCCATGCTGTCAGATCGAAGCGGGAACCGCGGCGTTGCGTTATCCTGAATACCTACATAATTAACGATAGTCAAAAGGAATCGATCCATGTCCGAATTCGAACGTGCCGTACACCTGCAGGCTCTGGCCGCCACGCCTCAGACTCTCAAGGAAGCTCTCAAGGGTGTGCCTAAGAAGCTCCTGATGTGGACCCCCGGTCCCGGCAAATGGTCGATTCTGGAGATTGTGGCGCACATGCGGGACATGGAGGAGCACGCCTATCTCGCGCGATATCGCACGATCCTGAGCGAAGCCAATCCCGACTTGCCGGACATTGACGGAGACGTTCTCGCGCTCACAGAGAATTACAGGGATAAGCGCC
Organism: Gemmatimonadaceae bacterium; assembly: GCA_041749115.1. GTDB lineage: Bacteria > Gemmatimonadota > Gemmatimonadetes > Gemmatimonadales > Gemmatimonadaceae > JBGTBX01. The sequence continues at coordinate 5,314 of JBGTBX010000161.1, read as the reverse complement.
TGAGCCAGCTCCAGCGCGAGTTTGCGCAGCATCGGCGCGATTGCCTCAAGTTGCTGCGCACGGTGAAAGACACGCGCTGGGAGCGGCAGGGACAGCACGAGACGGCGGGGCTGATGAGCATGGAAGAGCTGCTGCACCGTCATGCCATCGGGAACGATCAGGCGCATCTCGAACAAATCGCAAACATCAAGGAACGTGCGGCCCTGTTTGCTGACCTCGAGAGCACCCCGAAGGCACTTGGCAAAGTGCTGAAGCCTCTCAAGGATGACGCTCTGCGTCGGAAGCCCGCGCCAGATAAGTGGTCTGCGCTCGAAGTGGCTGCTCATCTGCGAGACATGGAGCGGCTGTGGGCTGATCGCATCGTGAAGACCGCGTTCACGGACAAGCCTTCATTATATCTGGTCGATGTCGACAAACTCGCACGGGAACAGCAATACAACGCTCAGAAAGTCGTAGACGTGTTGAAGGAGTTTGTCCGCCTGCGCGAGGACAATCTGCGCCTTCTGCGTTCGCTGCCGGCGGCGCAGTGGCAGCGCGTCGGAGTGCATCCGAAAAAGGGCGATCTGACGATCATGGACATGGCAAAGGTTATGGTCACGCACGACAAGGCACATCTGGAGCAGGCGCGACGTGCTGGTTCCGGTGCGTAAACGGTTTTACTCGTGGCTTTCCCCGGAGCCTGGGGATTGCGACGAGTTGCGTTCTGTTACCCGCCCGGCTTAATGTGCGGTCCGGCTTCAGCTATTCAGCAGCGGCCGGAGGCCTCCGACGCGCGTTGTTTCCGTCGTGATAACGCCTCAGCCATGCCGTACTCCACGTCTCGAAGGTGCCGTCGATGATTGCCGCGTGTGCTTTCCGCATCAAGCTGATGAGAAAGGCCTGATTGTGCAGTGAGACGAGACGCAAGCCGAGCATCTCTTTCGCAGAAAAAAGGTGCCGGATGTACGCACGATCGTAGCGTGTGCAGCATATGCAGTCGCAATCCTCTACCAGAGGCCTGCGGTCTGTTTTTGCGCTGCTGCGACCCACCTGTACCTGCCCATCGTTGGTGAACGCCGTGCCGTGACGTCCCATGCGTGTCGGTGCGACGCAATCAAAGAGATCAATTCCGCGCCGCACACCTTCAATGAGGTCATCGGGATGTCCCACGCCCATGAGGTAGCGCGGAAGGTGCGTCGGGAGGTCCGCGTCGCACACTTCGAGCGTGGCGTGCATGTCGGGTTTTGATTCGCCAACAGACAGGCCTCCGACGGCGATTCCCTGCCAGTCACCCGTGCGCAGAATCCCGGCGATGGAGGATCGTCGCAGGGTCGCATGCGCTCCCCCCTGTACAATAGGAAAGAGTGCCTGCGCAGGTGCGATAAGCTGCAGCGTGTCGAGGGGTGGCGCGTCGTGGGGAGGGGGTGGCACAAGCGAGATGGGGGCGCGACCGTCTCGCTCAATGCGGTCGAACTCCACCCGACATCGTGCCAGCCAGCGCAAGCTTCGCTCCATCGCACCCTGCGAGGTGGCGAGATCGGATCGCCCTTCGATCAGTTCATCAAGCTGCATGATGACGTCCGCACCGAGATTGCGCTGGATCTGAATCACGCGCTCAGGAGTGAAGTGATGGCGCGACCCGTCGATGTGACTCTGAAATTCGACTCCCTCTTCACGCACCGCCCGGAGTTTTGCCAGAGAGAACACCTGAAAGCCCCCGGAGTCGGTAAGCATGGGTCCCTGCCATCGCGAGAAGGCGTGGAGGCCGCCAAGCGCGCGCACGAGTTCGTCACCCGGGCGCAGGTAGAGATGGTATGCGTTCCCCAGGATCATCTGGGCACCGACGTCTTTCACTTCGTCGACAGAGAGGCCCTTGATGGTCCCCTGCGTGCCGACGGGCATGAACGCGGGGGTCGAGACGGCTCCGTGTGGGGTGCCGAACGTACCCGCCCGGGCGGATCCGCTCTGGGCAAGGACACGGAAATTGAAGGCAGACAAAGAGTTACGGGTCCTTCGAGGGTGAGTGGCGAGGGAAGCGGTCTGGTAATGTTCTGCTGAATACGGAAATCGTGCCGACAATCAAAACAAGTGACTCGCGCGCGCGGGTGGGTTCATGCGGGTGCGTTAGTGAGCGTTAACGGTGACGTTCGGCGGTTCGTGTAGTCCTCTCACAGGCAACTCTCTCTCACAGCAAATGCAGGTGGCCGCAGCGACTCCAACTCTCCCCGCGCTCACAAGACAGTTCGACGTAACCACGTCGGCTGTTCGTCGCGCGCAATATGTCGCCGCGGAGCGCGTCGTGAATGGCCTCAGAATAGGGGTCATTGGCGTGCTCTCGATCGCCGCGGCGATCTACTCGCCGTTTTTGACGCCGCAGCTGATGTGGGCCAACGTGCTGGTACTGGCTCCGATGCTTCTGTGGGCCGTGGGCCAGCACTTCTTCTTTCACGCCAAGGGACGGTACAGCGAGTCCCTCCCGCAGATTAACGCATTTGTGGACGTCAGCGCCGTGAGCGCTGCGATGGTGAGTTACGCGGCCTTCGGCGAGCCCGCGGCAGCACTGCGCTCGCCGATACTCGCGCTGTATCTGGTAATTCTGGCCACGAAACCGTTCACGGTGTCTCCCCGCATCGTACTCTACACGACGGCCGTCGCCGTCGTACAATATGCGTCCGTCGTGGTCTGGATGGTCAGCCAGGGGGCGATTGTCGTAGATCCCCGAGTTGAGGGTTTCGTGGGGCCGGGAGGACTGCTGGACGAGCTCAGCCGACTCATGTTCGTCGTCATTGGTGGTCTGGTGTCCACCTACGCCGCGTCATGGAACGATCGAACCCTGCGGCAGGCTGTGGGTGCACGCCGTGATTCAGAGGCGCGCTTTCAGGCGGTATTCGCACATTCGGCTGTGGGCGTGGCGCTGCTCCAGAAGGACGGTACCATCGTTGAGGCCAACGAGGCGATGTCGGCGCTCCTCGGAGAACCAGGTATCATCTTGAATGGCCGTCGTCCGCACGATTTTTCACCAGCGGATGACGCCGAGCGTGCCGAACAAATGTTGCGCAGTGTCGTTGACACTCAGGAAGACGCCTTCTCGGAGGAGTTCCGGTTCGTCAGGCGGGATGGGACGACGGTTTGGGGAGCGGTCGCGGTGTCGCATGCGCGTCAGACGCGCGACGTGCAGCTGATCATGATGGTCACGGACGTGACCGAGCGCAAAACACTCGAGGCGCGACTCCTGCATCAGGCGTTCTACGACAGCTTAACAGGCTTGGCGAACCGGTCGCTCTTCAGAGATCGCGTTGAACACGCACTCGCGAGGACTCAACGCGAACGATCGGAAGTAGGCGTGCTCTTCCTCGATCTCGACAACTTCAAGAGTGTCAATGACACGCTCGGCCATGCGGCGGGTGATTCACTGCTCAAAGTTGTGTCGTCGCGGCTTCTGAGCGCCACGCGTGGCTGCGATACAGTTGCTCGGCTCGGCGGAGATGAATTCGCGGTCATCCTCGAACGTGTACGCAACGAAGCGGATGCCGTTGTTGTAGCTGAACGTATTACCGCGTCACTGCGAGCGCCGATTGAACTGGATTCCGGCAACTTTGTGCACGTCACGTCGAGCATCGGGATCGCCCGCGCCGACGCAGCCGAGACGGTGGACGAATTGCTTAGGAACGCCGATGTGGCGATGTATGCAGCGAAGGCCGAGTCGCCCGGACAGTTCAAGTTCTACGAACCCTCAATGCACTCCGCACTCGTCGATCGGGTGATGATCGAAAGCGATATGCGTCGAGGGCTTGATGAACGGGAGTTCTGGGTGGCGTATCAGCCCATTGTTGATCTCGATACCCGTGAGCTTCGCGGAATGGAAGCACTGGCGCGCTGGCGGCATCCCGTGCGCGGCAGCATTGAGCCAAGCAGCTTTATTCCTGTCGCCGAGGAAACGGGATTGATTCAGGAGATCGGACGCCTCGTCCTGGATGACGCGTGTCGGCATGCGGCGACCTGGAATGAAGCCAGGGGTGACCGTGAGCCGCTGTCTATCACTGTTAATCTGTCGACTCGGCAGCTGCAGTCCGGCGATCTGCTCACCGACGTTGCAACCGCGCTCGCACAATCGGGGCTGGAGCCATCTCTGCTGGTGCTTGAGATGACCGAGAGTGTGCTCATGGCGCACGGAGAGCTCAGCAGAAAGCGTCTGAATGACCTGAAAGCGCTCGGCGTGCGGCTCGCCATAGATGACTTTGGCACCGGCTACTCCTCGCTGGCCTATCTGCAGGAGTTCCCGGTCGACGTTCTCAAGATCGATCGCACCTTCACCAGCAATCTGGACGGCGGCGCGAATAACAATGCGCTGGCGCGAACGATCATTGCGCTCGGCGATCTTCTGGCGCTGCGGACAATTGCCGAAGGTGTGGAGGTGGGGAGTCAACACGATCGGCTTCGGGATCTGGGCTGCGATTACGGGCAAGGTTTCTTCTTCGGACACCCCGTATCGGCGCGCGAAATGGACGCGATCGTTGTCGCTGCCCGTTTGGCCTGTCCGGTCGAAGGCGACGAGCAGGCCCTACAGGTAGACGTACAGGCGTTGTAGGCAGCGAGACGGCCGAGACGCGTTGCCTCTCAATACGCGCGTTTCAGAGCTGGCCGCTCCTCGAGGGAACGCCGGGCCCAGTGCAACGGTTGCGGTTACACATCTGCAACGGCCTGCCGGTCGTCGCGAATACGCCGCTGGGCATGGCGCCGCATGGATCGCATGCGCAGCTTCCGATGACTCGCACCCTTTGAGAACATGTCATCGTCGCTGCCTCGCCGTACGTTTATCAAGCAGAGCGCCGCCGCCGGGGCAGCGCTGGCCGCACTTCCAACACTTTCCTGCGGTCCCGATAACACACAAGGTGGCATTGATGGCAACGTCGCTCCGTTTGTGTTGGACGAAGTCACTGTCAGCGACCTTCAGGAGGGACTCACCAGCGGCCGTTACACTGCGGAGAGTCTTACACGACTGTATATGGACCGCATTGCCGCAATCGATGTAGAGGGGCCAGCAGTCAACAGTGTAATAGAAGTAAATCCCGATGCCATACGCATTGCTGCGGCACTGGATGCAGAGCGTAAAACTGGAAGCGTGCGAGGTCCCATGCATGGAATACCGGTGTTGATCAAGGACAACATCGATACAGGCGACCGCATGATGACATCTGCCGGATCGTTCGCGCTCGCCGATGCGCCGGCATTGCAGGACGCGGGTATTGTAAAACGAATACGCGACGCCGGCATGGTGATTATCGGTAAGACGAATCTCTCCGAATGGGCGAATATTCGATCCACCCGTTCAACC
>JBGTBX010000160.1:0-2941 GCA_041749115.1 Gemmatimonadaceae bacterium | reverse complement strand
GGAGTGTTGTTGCGATTGATCGACAAGTGGCTCCGTGCGGGCGTTCTGGAGCAGGGCGTGCTGACGCATCCCGAGTCGGGAACGCCGCAAGGTGGCGTGGTCGCCCCTCCAACAAAAGTGCAAAACATTTCCTTCGCCTGCGTTGCTAGCTCTCTTCGCAAAAAGGGGGAAGTTGATGCGATACACGACGCGAATCTGCTCGGATTCGATCACGACGCGGTCGATCAGCGTGCGAAGAATTTCGCGGCGCAGCGACCAGTCGGCCGACTCCAGATGGCTGCCGATCGACGTCGTGAATTCGTCCAGGCAGGCCAGGGCGGCGCGGAGCGTGGCTTGCTCCCGCGTGTCGGTTTCGAGGGCGGTCCGGTCTTGCTGGAGCTTGGCGACACGGTCCCGAGCACGTTGCAAACGCGGCTCAAGTTCGGTGCGATCGAGCACCCCATCCGCGTAGGCATCGAGCAATCGATTGACGCTGCGCTCGGCAGCGGCCAATTGCTTCTGAAGTGCTGCCACGCTGCCTGAACTCTGCGGCGCCGCCAAACGTCGTTCATACTCTTTGCGCAACAACTTCGGGTGTCGCAGCAACTCGCACGCATCCTGCCATACGGCCTGGTCCAGCTTGTCGGTGCGGACTTGTTTATTCTGGCACACGCACTTGCCGCCGAAGCGATAGGCGTCGGTGCCGACACAACGATAATACGCATAGGGCACTTGGCCCTTGGCGGCGCTGCGGCTGACTTTTTTGCCGTAGTACGCATAGCCGCAACTGCCGCAGACGGTCAGCCCTTGCAGCAGATATTTCGCGCCGCGCTTCGATTCGCGACCCTGCTGACGGTTCTCCGTGAGTTGTTGTTCGACGGCCACGAACAGTTCCTCGGAAACGATGGCCGGCACGGCAATGGAAATCCGTCGACTGGTCTCGGTGTCGTAGGTGGAGCCAGTGCGACGCGGCAACGGAGGGTCGCCGCGCTGGGTTCGCAGTTGTGTTCGTCGCGGTCCCGTGCAGGTCTTGCCAAACGCCGCAAAGCCCTTATACGCGGGGTTTTTCAGCATTCCCCACACCGTGGTGCGGTCCCACCAATCCTTGCCGGTCGCCGTCTTGGCATCCGACTTCGTCAGCCGCCGCGTCACTTCGCCGATCGACAGACGATCTCGGCCAACCCACTCGAACACCTGGCGGACAATCGCCGCCCGCTGCTCATCGATCTCGTAGGCGCCCGCGCCATTCCCGGCATCGCGCGAGATGTAGCGGTAGCCGAAGGGAGCCGCCGATAACACGCTCACCTGGCCGCGCGTCGCCGCGTGACGTTTGCCACGACGAGAACGCTCCATGATCTTCGCGCGCTCGTACTCGGCGAACATGCCTTGCATCTGTAACAACAGATCTTCCTCGGGACTGACGCCGATCGCGCGATTGAGAAAGACAATTTCGATCCCCTGCTTCTGGAGTTCATCCACGATCAACACCTGGTACGCGTACTTGCGCGCCAGGCGGTCCGGCGAATGAACATACAGTCGCTGAAAGCCTCCCACATAAGCCGCGTCGCGCAGACGTTCCAGCGCGGGACGCAGGAGCGTCGAACCGGTCACTCCGTCGTCGAGAAAGCAGTTCGTGTCACTCAGCATCGCGCCGTCTTGCGCGACCCGCCGACGCAGATCAGCCACTTGCGAATCGATCGTTTGCTCTTGAGCCTGCGCGTCCGAAGAGACCCGAGCATAGATGGCCGCAACCGGCCCGAGAGCGCTGGATGTCGTCATGCGATTCGCTCCCGTTGCTCGGGCTGTGAGGCAGCGACTTGCGGGGCGTGGCTACTCAACGAATGATCGACCCGCCCAGCTCCTGTGAACAGCGCTGCACCTTCAGGGCTCACGCGATCAGCACTGACTCGGTGGCAGACCAACTCGAAAACCTGAGCTAGCAATTCGCGCTCGATGCGCGTGGGCCTGAATTGGCGAATGACAGCGATTTCACTGCTATCGCCTGCGCGTAGGACTGATGTGACCATTTCGTTCGTCTCCTCCGTGAGTCGTGTGATCGATCTGAAAGCGATTGATTTCAGCAGCTTACGACGACTTCCATCCCTCCCCATAAGCCGCCCGCAACCGCTCGCGTCCGATCAATCTATCCATCAACCCGCCCTTGTTTGCAATATCGTTGGAGGCGTGGTTTCGCCGCTGCTGGCCAACGTCTATCTGCACTATGTGCTGGACGTGTGGTTCGAGCAGGAAGTCAAACCGCGGCTGCGTGGTCGGGCCTTTCTGGTGCGTTACGCGGACGACTTCGTCATGGGCTTCGCCTGTGAAGAGGACGCTCGTCGCGTGCTGGAAGTATTGCCGAAACGTTTCGGCAAATACGGTCTGACCATTCACCCGGAGAAGACGCGACTCGTGCCGTTTCGGCGGCCTGGGTCACGTCGCCCACCGACCGATTCGGAAGCCGGCCCAGGGTCGTTCGACTCAGCGTCGTTCGACTTCCTGGGCTTCACCCACTTCTGGAGTCGGTCGAAGCGTGGCCAATGGTTGATCAAACGCCGCACGGCCGGTGATCGCTTTCGCCGGGCACTCAAGACGATTGCCCAGTGGTGCGAGCGACATCGTCACTTGCCGGTGCGACAACAACACAGGACGCTCTGCCAGAAACTCCGCGGCCACTACGCGTACTACGGCAAAGTGATCGGCAATCTGCCGAGCCAACAACTGCTGCGATACGAAGTGGTGCGCCGCTGGCGTTACTGGCTCCAGCGGCGACGCCGTCGCGGCCTTTGGGCCTGGGACGGCTTCAACGACATGCTCAAACGTTTTGTGCTGCCGTGGCCGCGAGCGCCCGCTTTCGTAGCGACCGTGACCTGACGAGCCGGATGCCTTAATCGGGCACGTCCGGATCTGTGGGAGCCGGGGCGGCCAACCGCCCCGGCGACCCGGCCTGTTACTGTTGCGGATT
>JBGTBX010000159.1:0-9043 GCA_041749115.1 Gemmatimonadaceae bacterium | reverse complement strand
ACGAGTACGAGCTGCTCTCCGTCCACGGTGACCGTCGTCGGCCCGGCCTGAATGGCGCCCTGGCCCTGCCAGCTCCACAACTCGCGCCCGTACGCTGCATCGTAGGCGCGGAACTTGCCGTCGGTCGTGCCCTGAAATACGAGCCCGCCGGCGGTCGCCAACGTGCCGCCATTCACTAGGAACTGCTGGCGCGTGCGCCAGCGTGCCGCATTCGCGACAGGGTCCCACGCAACGAGCTCGCCGTACATCTGGTCGCGGTACTCGGGCTCGTGAGCGCCATAGACGAGGTCGTAGTATAGATTGCCGCCGACGCCCTGCGCCGCTCCCGCCGCGGCGGTCGGGATGACCTCCATCAGTGACGGAGACTCCATGATCGGCACGTACACGAGCCCGCTGCGCGGATCGAAGGACATCGGGTACCAATTGTGCGCGCCTCCCGGGCCCGGCGAGACCACCGTTCGTGTGCCGGGTTTGAGATAGTAATCGCGCGCGCCGGGCACCTCGACCGGGCGCCCGGTCTTCATGTCGATGTGCGAAGCCCAGGTGGTCTTCGCGATGTTGTTCGCCCTAAGCAGCTTCCCCGTGCGGGCGTCGAGCACGTAGAAGAAACCGTTTTTCGGCGCCTGCATGACGACGCGGCGCTTCGCGCTGTCCATCTCGAGGTCGGCGACCATGATGTGCATGGTGGCGTCGAAGTTCCAGGCGTCCTTTGGCGTCGTGGTGTAGTGCCAGGCATAGGCGCCGGTCTCCGCGTTGACCGCGACTATCGCGGTGCTGAACCACTCGTCGCCCATGTCGGCGGCGCGCTCAGCCGGGTTCCACGGCGCTGGACCCCCGACGCCAATGTAAAGCTGCTTCAGGATCGGGTCGTAGGTAAGAGCGTCCCACGCGCTGCCGCAGCCCTTAGTCTTCGAGTCCCAGTCCGTACCCCAGGTCGTGGCGGCCTTCTTCATGATCTCGGTGTCGTTCTCGGCCGGGTTACCGCTCGGCACGGTGTAGAAGCGCCAACGACGCTCGCCGGTCTGCACGTCGAAAGCGTCCACGAAGCCCCGCTGTAGGCCCGTGTCGCCACAGGCATTGCCCGTGTAGACGAGGCCGCCCCCGACTCGCGGCGCGGCGGTGATGCCCGCCGTGCTAGCGGGATCGCAGGAAAGCGCTTCCCACAGAAGCTTTCCGCTCTTCCTGTCGAGCGCGAGCACGCGGCAGTCGCCGGTTCCCACGAAAAGCTTGTCTTCCCATAGCGCGAGGCCGCGATTGGTGCGCATGGACCAGAGCCCGACGAAATCGCGATTCATGTCGAGCCGCGGGATGTACTGCCAAAGCAGCTTGCCAGTCTTGACGTCGTTCGCGAACACGCTCGACATCGCGCCACTCTGGTAGACAACGCCGTCTGCAATCAGTGCGTTACCCACCAAGCCGTCGCGCGTCGGTATATCAGCGTACCAATAGAGGCCGAGCGAGGTTACATTGCCAGCGTTGATTTGATCGAGCGCACTCCAGTGCCACTGCTCGGGATTCCCGCCAAGCAGTCGCCACTCGCTGGTCGCCCCCGCGGCGGGTGCGTCGGGGCTTACGGCCTCCGAACATGCAATCGATGTGCAAAGCAAAATAGAGGCTAAGAGTCTGATTTTCATGCTCGCCTCTTCTGCGACAGCTTGGCGAAGCCTACCGCAGCGCCGCCTTTGTTCTCTATCCGAATCCTGCAAGCCGCGGGTAGCGACAAATTGCAGATAATGGATAGAACAGCATTTTGTCCTCCAATAGCATGCTCGGGACAATGCACCCGGCGGCACCGCAGGAGTGCAGTGAGGACTTCAAGCAACATGAGTATGCACGGTGCGGTAGCTACAGCAGAGCTGTCGGCGCTTGCTAGCGCCGACCGCGACTGCCATATGCATCCGTTCTCGGTGTTGGGCGAACAGGCCCGGGCCGATCCCCGCATCATGACGCGCGCTAGCGGCGTCCACGTCTACGACGCTGCGGGGCGGGAGTTCCTGGACGCCGGCGGTGGGCTCTGGTGTGTCAACGTCGGATACGGCCGTTCGGAGATCGCGGATGCGATGGCTGCCCAAGCGCGTGCGTTCGCTTTCGGCCACACCTTCTCGAGCCACTCTAACGAACCGCTCATCCGGCTCTCCGAAGAAATCCTCGCGCTCGCGCCGGCGGGAATGAGCCGCGTGTTTTACGCCAATAGCGGCTCGGAAGCGAACGACACCCAGATCAAAATTGTGCGGCTATACAATAACCTGCGCGGTCTGCAGCAGAAGAAAAAGATCATCGCGCGGCGCAATGCCTATCATGGGGCGACGCTAGGCGCTGGCAGCCTCACCGGACTTGAGCCGGTTCATAAGAACTTCGATCTTCCGCTCGCGGGGATCCTGCGGGCCGATTGCCCGGACTACTACCGCTGCACGGATCGTGATCTTACGCCGCAACAGTTCGTGGCGGCGCTCGCCGACTCGCTGGAGCGGCTGATCCGCTCGGAAGGACCCGACACGGTCGCGGCCTTCATCGCCGAGCCGGTACAGGCGTCTGGCGGCGTAATCGTTCCCCCCGCCGGCTACTTCGAGGCAGTGCATGCCGTGCTACGCCGTCATGACGTGCTAATGATCGCCGACGAGGTGGTCACCGCCTTCGGCCGGACCGGCGAGTGGTTCGCGAGTCCGAAGTACGGGATTGAGCCCGACCTCATCACTATTGCGAAGGGAGTGACGAGCGCGTACTTCCCCATGTCGGGCTGCGTCGTCGGGCGAAAAGTGTGGGAGGTTCTCACCGATGATCCGCAGCAAGCTGGTCTCTTCGCTCACGGCTTCACGACCTCCGGCCACCCCATCGGCGCCGCCGTCGCTCTAGTTAATCTCGAGATCATTCGCCGTGAAGAGCTGCTGTCGAACGCCGCAAGCACCGGCGCCTACTTGCAGCAGCAACTCCGCGCTCAGCTCGGCGCGCACCCGTTGGTGGGCGAAGTGCGGGGCGACGGGCTTCTCTTTGCGGTGGAGCTCGATGCCGACAAGCACACGCGTCGCTCCTTCGACGACTTGACCCCAATCGGCGGCATGTTAAGTCGTGCTTGTTTCGAAGAAGGGCTGCTCGTTCGCGGCGCCCTCGGCAAGGCCGTGGCGGCCGGCGCTCCACCGCTGATTCTCACGAAGGCGCAGGCGGATGAGCTCGTCGATCGTCTCGGGCGCGCGCTCGACAGACTCGCCGAGACGCTGATGAAGCAGGGGCAATGGCGGCCAGCGTAGGATGCGCGACGATTTTCAGCAGCTAAGCGAGATCTCTAACATCCGTCGGGACTGGGATTCCGCGCGTACACAGGAGTACATCCGTAACCTGCCGATCTGGACGGGCGAACCCGAGATCCATCAGAAGTTCGGCGGCTTGCAGAACCGCACCTATTTTGTGACCGACAGCGACGGTCGGCGCTACGTTGGGCGCTGCGGCTTCGACCAGTACCGCACGCGACAGACTTCCGTCGTGCAGTGCGTGCTCGCTGCCGCGCGCCTTGGCATCGGTCCACAGTTGCGCTACGCCGAGCCCAATCTTTCGATTACCGATTTCGTCACCGGCCCGCAACTGCAGAAGCACGAGATCCGCGACCCGGCAATCATAGCGCGCGTTATCGACAGCGTGAAACGCATGCATGCGGGCTCCAGCGCTGTCGGCGAATCCATGAGTTATTGGTGGGCTTTCGATACCGTGCGTCGCTATCTCAACACGATGGAAAAGGGCCACCCGGCTACTGACTACCGGCCCTCGGAGTGGATCTCCGACGTGCCGTTTTTCCGCGACGTCACCGACCGGCTCGAGCGCGCAATCGGGCCCTTCAAGCCGTGTTACACGCACAACGATCTTCACTTTGTGAACTTGATGTTTAGCACACCTGCGCGCGAGATGGTCTGGCTGATTGACTGGGATGGCGGCGGCTACGGCCACCCGATGTGGGATGTCGCCGAGATGACGCTGTTGGCGGGCGTCGATGATGACTATGATCGGTTCGTGCTGCGTACCTATTGCGGCGATCTGAGTGAAGCGCAAATGGTGACGCTGGTTCATGAGCATCGCGCTTTCAAGATCATGTCTGCCGTGCGCCTTATCACCGAGGTCATGGTCACCGCGCAGGACCCATATTTCTACCTGACACCGGAGGAGATGGGCGAAAGCATGAAGGTCAGCTTTCCGGAAGGCGGTCAGGCGCACCTCAACGGGCTCGCACAGCTACTTCGCCCGGACTTCGAGACGATGTGGCAGGCCTACGGTCGCGACTACACCTGAGCCGGCGATATAACTGCATGGGCAGGATTCATGTCCTCGTCAACAAGGAGCACGTCAATGCTCAACGCCTGCCTGGCAAGGTGGTCATCGTGCTCGACGTCGTATTCGCGACGACCAGCATCATCACTGCCCTGGAGCATGGGGCCACCGAAGTCATCCCGATGCTCGATGCAGCCTCGGCCCTGCAGGAAGCCAGCCGACGTGTCCGCGGCAGCTTCGTGCTTGCGGGCGAGCTCGACACCGAGACGCTGCCCGGATTTGTGGATCCCTGGCCGACAGCGCTTATCGCGCAGCAGCTCCGCGGGCGCTCGCTGGTTTACACAACGACCAACGGCACTGTTGCGCTCAATCGCGCGGCGCCCGCCGCGCATGTGTACGCCGGCGCACTTCTGAACGGCGAGGCGCTTGTCCAGTACGTGAACGTGCACCATCCGAACGACCCCGTGCTTCTCATCTGCGCCGGTTCCGGGACCAACTTCAATATGGAGGACTTTTATGGCGCAGGATACCTCGTCTCGTTGCTGCTGGCCTCGCGAGATGGCTTCCGCGTCTCGGATGCCGCGCAGGCGGCTGCTATGTTTTACGAGCGTTGGCAGGCGCTGGAATGCCTGCGTCGTGCGCGCGTCGGGCGCATCATGGCGGCGCGGCACTTGGACGACGAGATAGCGTTTGCAGCGCAGAAAAGTGTCTTTGCGACCGTGCCCCGTTTTGCTGGGGGGCGAGTGACCCGTGCTGTGGTTTAGGGCGCATGGACGTTAGGATCGCCGAGGCGGCGCCGTGGGATCGCGAAAAAACAATCGAGGTAGCGATGGCTAAACAAGCGGGCACTTCGAGACATGCGAGCGTGAGCTGAAGATTGCATCCGCTCAGAACGTCCGGCTAACGGAAAGTACTATTCCATTGTCGCTCAAAGTTTGCGTGCCCTTCGCATCCGATACGAAATACCAGTCGTCGTCTGCGTGGTGCCTACCCACGCGGCGCCGAGCAGGAACCCGCGCAAGTCGTAGGTGAGACCAAGCTTCCAATCGGTATAGTCGAGCTCGTTGTAGTTATTCAGTCGCTGACGCCCGACGTGCCAGACAAAGCTGAGCTTCCGCTCACCGGCACGATGGCGCCAATGTTTGCGTAAGTTGAGCCCGCGGATCCGCCTTGCTTTGTGCGGAAGCAGTCATTGCCGCGGCGATCGCACGCCCCGCCAAATGTGCTCTCCTGGATACCCAATATGTCGGTCAGCGCATGCCAGTACTCGAAAGTTATGCGACGCCAGCTCAATCGCACGAAACCCTCAAACGTGTTGTAGCGTTCGTTTCCACCGGATGGATTGATTGCGGGCAGCCGTGCCGACGGGTAGAAGTAATAAAGAAGGCCAACGTCCGCCGTTATGTTGCCGCGGGCACCTCGCCAGCCACCATAGAGGTCCCACTCAACGCCGCTAGCGCCGAGGTACTGATCGGCACTCACGCTCGACGCCCACGTGCCAAGAAAGGCGCCGCTTGCATGCGAATAGTCAATGCCGCCTTGAGTGGCCGCATTCCCGCGCGACTGTGAGATGCCGCGGAAGCGGTAGTCGCTCACGAGCGAGACGTTCGCGGTGAACGCGTGTTCTGGCACTTCGTCCTCCGAAGCAGCGAGCGCCAGGCTTGACATCACCGCTGTGGGTAGAAGTGTCAGCCATCGTATCCACCGAGTAATCATTTGCCGGATGGTACTCGGCGACGAAGAAATAGGAAATCCGGCGCCTTTCTTCTTAGGTGGCTCTCGGCCAAGTCGAGTGCCAGCCCTGTATAATTCGCGTATGCTCATACCGCGGCGCGATGTCGAGTTCCAATTGTACGAGGTACTCAGCGCGGAATCGCTGCTTCGCTTGCCACGGTACGCGGATCAAGACCGCGCAGTTTTCGACGGAGTCCTCGATGTTGCCTATCGCATTGCCGCCGAGCGCTTCGCACCTTATGCGGCCGTCAGTGATATCCAGGAACCGCGAGTTGTCGAGGGCCGCGCCTGGACCATCCCCGAGACGCGCACAGCACTCGCCGCCTACAACAACGCCGGCCTCACTGCGGCGACCTTTGACAGGGAAGACGGTGGCCTGCAGCTGCCCCATACGATCGCGAAGGCGATCGCTGCTGTCTTCTCGAGCGCTAATGTCGCTTTTCATTCGTATGCGACGCTTACCGCTGGTGCGGCGGATCTGCTAGTGAGCTTTGGCAGCGACGTTCAGCGGCGCCGCTTCGTACGCCCGATGTTAGCCGGCCGCTTCACCGGGACTATGTGCCTTTCTGAACCGCACGCGGGCTCATCGCTGAGCGATATTCGCTGCCAGGCGCTGCCGCAGTCCGACGGAAGCTACCGGCTCATCGGCAGCAAGATGTGGATCTCCGGTGGCGACCACGACCTAGCTGAAACCATCGTGCATATGGTGCTCGCAAAAGTGCCAGGCGGCCCGCCCGGAGTAAAGGGCATCTCATTGTTCGCCGTACCGCGCGACTTGGTCGACACCGACGGTAATGTCGGTGGGGACAACGACGTACGCCTCGCTGGGCTCAATCACAAAATGGGCTGGCGCGGTACAACCAACTGCGTACTTAATTTTGGCGAAGAGGGACGCTGCCGCGCGGAGCTGGTCGGTGGCGAACACCAGGGATTGGGCTATATGTTCAAGATGATGAATGCTGCTCGTTTGGCCGTCGGCATGAATGCGGTCGGACTCGGTTATGCGGCGTACGGGGAGGCTCTCGCTTACGCGCAGTCACGTCCGCAGGGACGTCCAGTTTCGGCAAAAGACCCGGCGACGCCTCCGGTACCAATAATCCGCCACGGTGACGTACGGCGCATGCTCCTGGCTCAGAAGTCGTGGGTGGAGGGCGGGCTTGCGTTGGTGCTCTTCTGTGCGTGGCTCACAGATCACGAGCGCTGCGCGAAAAATACCGCGGAACGGGGGCAACTGAATGCGCTACTGGAGTTGCTAACGCCGATTGCGAAATCCTGGCCCTCCGAGTACTGCCTGGAAGCTAACAAACTCGCAATGCAGGTCCATGGGGGCTATGGCTATACGCGTGACTACCCGGTCGAGCGCCTGTATCGGGATAACCGTCTCAACCACATCCACGAAGGTACTCAGGGCATCCACGGCCTGGACCTACTGGGCCGCAAAATTCCGATGCAAGGTGGCGCGGTACTACGCGATCTCCTCGAGCGCATTAGGGCGACGGTCGCGGAAGCAGCAAAGGGCGGCTTTGCCGGGGAGGCGAAAGCGCTGGCGGCCGCTGCGGACGATGTCGACGGGACGGTGGCGCGACTTATGGAATTATTGCCGCGAGATCCGGAGCGTGTTCTTGTAAACGCGACACTGTTTCTAGACGGACTCGGGCACGTCGTAGTCGCCTGGCGTTGGCTTGCGCAAGGGTTGGCCGCAGCGCAGGCACTTTCGCACCAACGCAACAGTGCCGGCGACTTCTACCGCGGTAAGATCTCAGCATGCCGCTATTTCTTCCGCTATGAGTTGCCTCGCGTAGCGGCAACGATGGAAGTGCTGCGCTCGCTCGACGACACCGTGCTCGCGATTCCCGACGCGGGCTTTTGAACTCACCCCAACCGCCAAGCGGGTCTCGCGCAGCCACTCCAAGTATGAAGTTCAGAATTTTGCCGGGGATGTGCTGCCATTGTAACGTTGTCAGGACCGCAGGTACATGAGCTACCACAGTGTGCCATCAGCGTTACCATATGCGACTGATTGTGCCGCGAATGTGACAGCATTTCTCCGCGACTCACAATTTAGAATAAGTCAGGGGTCAAGATGAAATAACATTAAAGTCGTTGGCACGGGAGTGGTAAGACGTGCTGAGGTGCCGGGGTTTCTGTTTTAGCGCAGCACGATTTCGCAGACTCTAAGCGGAAAACACGCTCCCGATTTGAACCGGGCTCCCAGAGAGGTCGAGGAGCCCGCGGATTTTCTGTGGGAGTTTTGCGGGATTGAGTTGAGTCCTGCACGATCCTGCATTGCAGGGCATTCGTTGCAACGGGCGCCCCGGCTAACTGGTAGATGTACTTATCGATGCAGATATCAGCCCGAGACTGAAAATCCAAGTGTCGGTGGTTGGATTCCGCCCCTGCGCGCCATTGTCTTCAAGTCCTCCGGATGTGTTGCACTTAAGTGCAATTTTCCGCGGGTCGTGAGGGCCTTTTCAATTCGATAATCGGCGCACGAGTGTCGAAAGCACAAGAGTGCAATGCCCATTTGGGATGGAAAGCGATCGCGCTCTAACTCGGGGGCACAAATGGGGGCAGCACTGCCTGTATTAAATAGACGAGCCTCTTTTTATCAATGGCTTAAGTTCAGTCTTCGATTGCCTCCGCGGGCGGAATGCGTACGCTGCCTTTCCACCGACAGCGCACGTGTTCTTGTTTCACTCAGCCCTCCGGCATTGAAAGATTTCATGCGGCTCATAAGCGAGTGGCACACCGTGATTGGGCGGCGTCACCCTCCTCGCGTGGGGGAATAGTGGGGGAATCGCACGCAATAAACGGCAATAGCGCTCCACCGTCAGCAACGGGTGGACAGCAGCAAACTCTTGATATGCTTGCTTTCGTTGATTGTCTAGTGCTGTGATCGGTGGTACTTGCGTGATTCCCAAGCTGCTAACGTGGGTTCGATTCCCATCACCCGCTCCAGTCCTGCTGGCCGCGACCCTCCTGTTTGCGCCCGCCGCGACTGCGGATCCGATCGACGACGCGATTCGCGACGAGATGAAGCGGCAGGGAATACCCG
>JBGTBX010000158.1:0-22502 GCA_041749115.1 Gemmatimonadaceae bacterium | reverse complement strand
GCCACCGGCGTTTCGCGCGACAGCATTGTTGTCGTGGCCCCGGGAGCCCGTTATCAAAAGAGTGGTATCGGGCGCGCCGTGCTCGGCGGCCGATATCGCGACCTGTGGGCGACGCCGATCGCGATTCCGCTGCTTAATCTCCAGACCACTGCGGGCGGACTTGTACCGACCAAAGCACACTCTGGCAGTCAGACGAAATCGCTACGCTTTCTCGGTGGAGACGGACGCGAATACCAATTCCGGTCCGTGGACAAAGACCCGACGGCGCGTCTCGCTGATGATCTCAAGCATTCAATTGCCGGCCGCCTGCTGCAGGATGGTGTGAGTTCATCACATCCTGCTGCATCTTTGGTGGCCAGCGCGCTGCTGCAGTCGGTCGGTGTGCTCCATGTCAATCAGATTCTTGCCATGTTGCCGGATGATCCGGCACTGGGAGAATTTCGCGCAGAGTTCTCCGGGTTGATCGGCATGCTGGAAGAACGTCCGGACGAAAACGAGGACCTGGAAATATCATTTGCGGGGGCCCGTAAAGTTATTTCGCCAACCCGACTGTTCGAACGACTGGACGCCAGCCCTGATGACCGCGTTGATTCCCGCGCGTTTCTGGTCGCCCGGTTGATAGACATCTTCATGGGTGACCGCGATCGACATCGTGATCAGTTTCGATGGGTCAGTGAGGACAGCGGCGATGTCACGTATTGGCTGCCGATCTCGCGTGACCATGACGAGGCGTTTGTCAAACTGGACGGACCGGTGCTCGACGTCATTCGGATGTACATTCAGCCGCTCATTTCATTTTCTGCCGAATACCCGGCGCACGACAAACTCAACTGGCATTCGCGCGAGATTGATCGTCGGTTCCCGGTTGACCTTGACCGGGCCGCGTGGGACTCCGTCGCTCGCCAGGTGCAGGCGCTGTTGACCGATGAGGTCATTGATAATGCTGTACGCGCAATGCCGCGGGAGATGTACGACGCGGGCGGGAGCGACCTTGCGACGGTTCTGCGAACGCGCCGTGACCTGTTAGTGTCCGAAGCACTGAGCTATTACGCGTTTCTCGCCGAGAATGTCGAGGTCCGCGCTACGGACAAGGACGAGATTGCTGAGGTAACCGGCGTCGACGGACACAATATTGACATCGTCTTACGTGAACGCAAAGGCACTGCCGAGCCGTACTACCGTCGGCGCTTTGACGTGCGAGAGACTACAGAAATCCGACTCAGTATGTGGGGCGGCAAGGACAGTGTCATTGTCCGGGGCAACGTACCGGCGGGGATGCTTCTCCGTATTCTTGGTGGCAAAGGGAACGATGTCATTATTGATTCAGCGGCCTCTGGTGATATTCAGGTATACGATGATCACGGGCAGAATGAGATTGTGTCGCCCGTCGAATCCCGCGAGATTAATACGCGCGATTATCAGGAATGGATCGGCTCGGATCTTGACCGGTACCCGCCACGCGACTGGGGCACGTGGTGGCGTCCTCTGCCGGTATTGGAAGGCAGTAGCGACCTGGGCGTTGTGGTTGGCGCTGGCGCGGTGCGCACCGCTTACGGTTTTCGAAAACAGCCCTATGCGTCAAACATCGTAGCCCGCCTGGCGTATGCCTCGCAACGGAACGCCCTGCGCTTTGAGCTTGACGGCGACTTTCGGCTGGAAAACCGGAAACAGTATTTTCGGTTGCAGCTCCTCGCGTCAGGGTTTGAACTGCTGCACTACTACGGTCAGGGCAACACCACGATCAGTCTGGGCGACCGCCGGTTTCATGCAGTTCAACAGCAGGTGTACGCTCTTGAGCCTTTATCGGTTTTCCCCATTACGCCATCCGTGCGGTGGCACGTCGGTCCTACCGTCCGTTGGTCGCGCACCGTCGAGAGCGAGGATCGGTTTCTCGCCATCGTTGCTGATTCACTCTACGGTGCGGGCGAGTTCGGACAGGTTGGTGTACGAGCAGGCTTTGACATCGACACGCGCGACGTACCTGCCAATGCGCGCCACGGTGTGCACATTGCGGGCGAGGGCCGCGTGGTGCCTGGCCTGTGGGATGCGAGCAGAGCATACAGCAGCGCAAAGCTGACGGCGACGGCCTATCAGAGCGCCGACATTAAGCTGCAACCGACGTTGGCATTCCGTATTGGTGCGCAACGCAATGACGGTCGGTACCCGTTTCAGGAATCGGCCACCGTAGGAGGCCAATCGACCGTGCGAGGGATTCAGGCTCAGCGTTACGCGGGATTCGCCAGCGCGTTCGCCAGCGCCGAACTGCGGGTTACTGTCGGACATACCGGCACGTTGTTTCCTGCGCTTTGGGGGGCCTATGGAGGCGGCGATGTTGGCCGAGTGTGGGCAACAGAGACGCCGTCGGGCGATTTACATCGGTCGGTTGGGGGTGGCATGTGGATCGCTATTCTCGATCGCAATTACACCATGCGGATTGGCGCGGCCCGAAGCACCGATCAGAACGCGATTTATGTAGGCGCGGGTTTGCCTTTTTGAGTTTTTACACAGCGCACCCGAGCTGTCTGACATTCAGTGGTACGCACATTGTTGATTCTTCTATTCTACCGGCGGGTTCATGAGTCTTTCCAACTTCTTTGACCGAGTACTCCGCGTGCTGACGCTGCCGCCGTCAGCTCCACTTCGGCAGTTGACGCTGTACTACGTCGTCCTGGTGATCGCAGCCAGTGTCCTTGGACACTATGTCCCTCTCATTGGGGAGACGATCACTGGCCTGCCGATGGCAGAGGGTGCCGACGGTGGCGGACTTCGCGACCTGCTCAATTCGCCCGATGTGACGGCGCCGGGCGCACTTGTGTTCGACCTGCGTATGGCGATTGTCATGCTTGGCACGTTGTTCGTGACCATACCCTTTTCCTGGGGATACATGAGCATCCGTTCCCGCGTCGGGTACGAGCAGTCTGTTGTGCAAACGTTGGTCATACTGCCAATCGTCGTCGCCGGCATCATGATGATCGTGCAGTTCAGCCTTGCGCTCGCCTTCGCACTGGGCGGTGTTGCTGCAGCCGTGCGTTTTCGAAATACACTCAAGGATGTTGCCGACGCGACCTATGTCTTTCTGGCGATCGGAACTGGAATCGCTGCCGGCACCGGCGCCTTGTCCGCTGCGCTGGTGATGTCGGCCATCTTTACGTACACGTCGGTTATACTGTGGCGCTGCAACTTTGGCGATTGTGAAGTGCCCGTCGTACGGGATGGCGATAAACGCAGTGGGGCAGGGGCTCCCACGGCGGCTAAGAGAATCCGCGGGGACATCGAATTGGAGGTTCGCGACGCGACCGAACAGGGCGCGGTTGAGAAAATTTTGGCGAAATTCACGAAAAGCTGGCGCCTCGAAGAATCTACGGCGACAGAGAGCGGCGGCGCCCGACTGCAATTTGCGATTCGATTGAAGCGATCGCGCACCATGGAAAAACTGACTGATGCCCTTCGAGTTCACGCTATTGGCTTGCAGTCGACCGAGATCACGCAACCTCGCAAAGATCGGGCAGGACGTGTCGCAGAAATGAAATCAGC
Source organism: Gemmatimonadaceae bacterium (assembly GCA_041749115.1). GTDB lineage: Bacteria > Gemmatimonadota > Gemmatimonadetes > Gemmatimonadales > Gemmatimonadaceae > JBGTBX01. The sequence continues at coordinate 18,968 of JBGTBX010000158.1, read as the reverse complement.
GTCGTGAAGTGGCCTTTATGAGTTGGCGCTCGGCGTGGTCATGGAAAGGGTTCGCTTTGCAATTTGCGGCGACGGCCATCGCCAGCGTGTTAGTGTCGGGTTGCGGCGTCGGCGAATCATCGGCATCGATGTCAGATACCAGCGCCCAACAGTCCGCAGTTGTCGCTGGCGTCGACTTATCTGCTCCGGTGTTTCGTTGGCAGCTCCCGAGATTGGTGCGAGAGGCGTCGGGTTTGGCTTTGACGGAGAATGGAACGGTACTGGTTCATGGTGACGAACAGGGCGTGTTGCTCGACATCGACTATCACCGTGGTACGACCATACGCGAGATTCGTATTGGTAAGCCGGTGGTACGCGGTGATTTTGAAGGCATTGTACGGCAGGGTAATCGTCTCACGCTGATGACCAGCGATGGCCGACTCGTCACTGGTGTGATGATGCCAAACGCACAGCAACTCGATTCAGTACGAACTATCGACACCGGGTTGAAGCGCGAGTGCGAGCTGGAGGGACTGGCCATTTTACCAACGGGGATGCTACTGCTTCCCTGCAAACAAGGGACCCGCAAATCATTGCGTTCGCAGTTGACTGTATTTGGGTGGACAACTGCATCGGAAACACCCGGTGCGAAGCCCGTGCTCGCTGTGCCGTTTGCACGGATTGGCCACCTGTTGCACCCGTCGGAGATCGTTGTCACACCGACCGGCACCATGGTGCTGCTGTTTGGGAAGGAGCATGCAATAGGCGAGTTCGACACGCTTGGTAATGTGCTGTCACTCTGGTCACTCGATCGAACACTCCATCCACAGCCCGAAGGGTTGGCGTTGACATCAGATGGCCAATTGCTCATTGCAGACGAAGCGGTATTGGGAAGCGCGCACGCCACCCTGACCGTTTATGGTCGTACGAAGTAGCGGTCGCGCGATAGCGTTGATCTGCACGCTTGTCGTCACGACGTCGTGCGCGCGATCCACGGCGCTCATTGAGGTCGGAACGCCCGTTGAAACAGCGGGCATCGAAAGCAGTCTTTTGTTAATTGGCGATGCCGGTGCCGCACGCCTTGCCGGTGACCCCGTGTTGGCCGCGCTCGCCAACGAGATCGCCCGCATACCTGATCGTTCGTTCGTCGTGTTCCTCGGCGACAACGTGTATTCAGCGTCGTTCATGTCCGCTGATACAACTACGTACAATCGTGCCGTGGCGCGTTTGCGGGTACAAGTGGACGCAACTCGTGCGGCGAACAATGTGGTCTTTGTTCCAGGCAATCACGATTGGAACGGTACTGAGGATCACGGCCGGGAGAATGTACGACGCGAAAGTAAAGTGCTCACAAGCATCAGCCATGCACAGAGTGAACCGCAAGCGGGATGCCCAGGTCCCACCGTGCGTGATATGGGGTCGCACGTCCGACTGATTTTTCTCGATACTGAATGGTGGCTCAGGGGAACACCGCGACCGCGCGAAGCAGACGCCTGTCCGTTTAATACGCCCAACGAAGTTGTCTCTGGTGTGCGGGTTGCCCTACGCAACGCAGGCAAACGGCGCGTCATCGTGCTCGGCCATCACCCACCTGTTTCGGCGGGCCCCCACGGCGGACACTTCACGCTATTCGATCACCTGTTTCCTCTCCGCGCCGCGAACCATCATCTCTGGATTCCCCTGCCGCTGGTCGGGTCACTCTACCCGCTGTCCAGGCGCCTCGGATATGCGACGCAAGATATCGCGAGTGCGAGGTATCAGCACTTGGTCGGTGCACTGCGAGAGGCGTTCATCGAAAACCCGCCGCTACTCTTCGTTGGTGGGCACGAGCATCAGCTCGGAGTATTTCGTGGAGACGTTATCGGCGCTCAACAGGTTTTAGTAAGTGGTGCCGGAAGTCTTGGTCGCACTACGTCGGCCGGGCGGGTACCAGGCGCGCAATTCGCGAGTGACGAAGCAGGGTTCATGCGACTCGATGTGCTGACGAGTACGCAGCTGCTCTTACGAGTGATTGGTGTGAAAAGCAGCGGCGAAACGCGGGATCTTCTCATCATGCGGATCGATTGAAGTGTCCACTCCCATTGCGTTAAACACGCACACCTTGAACGGAAGGCCATGGACTCGGCGCTTTGAACTGCTGCAGCCGAATGATCGTCAGGTGCTGCAAACTGGTAGTCTTCCGCTTGGACTCGGAACGCCCGCCACCACCCGCGTACTCTTTCGTGATCAGTATGTGGATACCGACGATGCCATCCTCGATCAGCGAGGCATCCATTGTCGTATCCGCCATGATGAGTCGGGGCGTCAATGGCTGTCAGTGCACGGACTGACCGCCTCCGGCCACATCGAATACGCAGACATTACCAGTCAATCATTTCCGGATCTCGCACGCGGCGACATTCCGCTCATCGGATCACTTCGCGCACTGGCGGATCCCGCACGTCTCGCGGTGCGATTGGAAGTTCAGGTTGAGCGGCACGTCCGACATGCACGTTGGTTGAAGTGGCCGAGTGCTTGCTGCACCATCGCCGTCGATCACGTGGTCGTGGCGGGTCGAAACCATCCGGTTGAATGGACGGACGTCTTGTTTGCTGTCGGGGACGGTTTCGGCCCTTCGGTCAATCGCGTGGCAGAGGCGTTGGCCACAAAACATGTGACACGGGCCATACTGCACACACCAATACGCCGCGCGCGGTTGTTGGCGCAACAGCAGGATTCGGCGTCCCTGGCAGAGTCGCTGCAGTCGGCACGTGACTGTGTCGTGTTACTTGTTGATGGACCTCGCATCGGCCTGTGCAATCTGCAGGACAGACTCAGCGCATTCTGGGGGCCCGCAGGCGGAGAAGCCGCATGCCGCGAAGTACTTAACGCGACGTTTTCGTCCCGACAGGCCGACGTACGATGTCTTGCGACGCTCCCCGCACGACCGTGGCGCGCGGCTCTCGAAATCTGGATGGCGGAGCGTTTACCTGAAGAGGTACGTGCCGACAGCCGAGTCGCGTGGCTCTCTGTCGCGCAAGCTATTCAGCTGGCTGGTTCGCCGATGTTGACGGACTGGCGAGCGCTCGCTGCCGTGAACGCCGCCACGTACTCGGATTTAGGGCCCGACCAAACCGCGAGCAGAGATTATGTGCTCCCGATACCTCACATGCTCACCCGTTCGCCTTCGCTCCTCGCGCCGAGCGAGCGCTGGCTGGATACCGATCTCAGTTGGCTCGCGTTTAATGCGCGCGTGTTGTCTTTGGCGCAGGATCCGACGGTCACACCGATACAGCGACTTGGCTTCCTGATGATCGTGGCTGGCAATCTCGATGAATTTTACATGGTCCGCATCGGTGCGTTGAAGCGGGCCTTGCAGCATGAGTCGCCTGAGCACGATCCATTGTTGCCGGCCGGACCGCGACTGCTGGACGCAATACGTTTGCGGGCACGCGGGCTGTATATCGATATGTATGACACGCTGGTGAAGCAGATTCTTCCGATTCTGACGTTGAATGGCACGTGTATGCGTACGTGGCAAGACCTGGGTAAAGCGGAACGGGAGCGACTGTCTACACTGTACAGCGAAGAAATACGCCCGCGGTTGAATCCGATGGCGGCCACCGCCAATCATCCGTTTCCGCACGTCGGCACGGCTGAACTGGCGCTCGCGATGACGTTACGCGATCCAACCACCGGACAGCAGCATTTTGCGACGCTGACGCTGCCGTCGGAGCTGCCGCGTGTCATCCCGCTCGCTGTTGCGGGCGAGTGGATTTTGCTGGAAGGCTTGATCTGTGCTCACGCACGCACGTTGTTCCCCGGTTTTGATTTACTGCACACGTATGCGTTCCGCGTCACGCGCAGCGCCGATGTGCGCTACGAAGATATTGGCGGCACCGATGTGCTGCAGCTCGTCGCCGACGCCGTGGAACGACGTGAGTTCTTGCCGGTGGTGCGACTGGAAGTCGAGCGCGGCATGCCGGCTGAACAACGTGTGCGGTTGCTGCAGGCTTTTCGATTCGAACACCCGGATCGTATCAGTGATCTTGAAACGGACGACGTAATTGATGTCGACGGAATCCTTGAACTGAAGGGTCTCGATGCCATGACCAAGCCCGTGCATTGTCGGGTGCCGATCCCAATCCGCTCGCCATTTCTGTCGAATCGCACCGTGTTCGAGGACATCCGTACTCGCGATATGCTGGTGCATACGCCGTATGACGATTTTCAAGGCACGGTCATGCGGTTCCTCGACGAAGCCTCGCGTGATCCGGCCGTCGAGGCGATCAAAATGACATTGTACCGGACCAACGACCGGTCGCCGATTCTCGATGCGTTGTTTCGCGCCCGGGCGGCGGGGAAAACGGTCATCGTGTTCGTGGAGCTGAAGGCCCGTTTCGATGAATCGCGCAACATCGAGCACTCGAAAGCGTTGCGCGCCGCCGGCATTCACGTCGTCTATGGCGTGCAGAGCTTGAAGTTACATGCGAAACTCCTGCTGGTGTTGCGGCGTGACCCGGACGGGCTTCGGCAATACGCATTCATCGGCACCGGTAACTTCAACCCCGTGACGGCCTCCCGGTATACCGACGTCGGGTTGTTCACGTCGCGCGCCGCGGTAGGCGAAGAGATCAATGCGCTCATGAACGCGCTCGCTGGCATCACGGTGTGGCCAGCGTTTCAGGAACTCCTCGTGTCACCGGTCGAGCTGTTACCGCGCTTGTGCGCGTTGATTCAGCGGGAAATTGAACACGCGTCCGCCGGTCGACCAGCGGGGATCCGGCTCAAACTTAATGGGCTTGACGATACTGAACTCATCGAGGCGTTGTATGACGCCTCATCGGCGGGAGTGTCGTGTGATCTCAGTATCCGTGGAATTTGCAGACTGCGTCCCGGAATTCCCGACGTGTCGGAACGGATTCGAGTCGTCTCCGTGTTGGGGGAGTTTCTCGAACACGCACGGATCATGCATTTCGTCAATGGCGGCGACGACGAATATTTTATTGGATCGGCCGACTGGCGAGAGCGCAATGTGCGACGACGTGTGGAAGTGTACGTCCCGGTGGTAGACGCCGTCAGCCGTGCGCGTTTGAACCATTTGCTCACGATGGAACAACAGGATCCCAGTGCGTGGCTACTGGGGCCCGACGGCGAATGGACGCGCGAAAAACGGGCTGACGCGCCGGAAGCCACCCAACGAAAACTCTTGCAGGAGTTGTCGCTCCATGGGTAGCAGCGAGGACCATGTGCGGCACTCTTCCGGGGTTGCGTACGTAACGACCGAACAGATGATCCGCGTTGACAGGGCGATGGTCGAGGACTTCCGTATCGAGCTGGTGCAAATGATGGAAAACGCGGGGCGCAATCTCGCCCATTTAGCGCGATCACGTTTCCTCAATGGCGATCCGCGCGGGCGAACGGTTGTGGTCCTGGCTGGCACTGGTGGCAATGGCGGCGGGGCGCTGGTCTGTGCTCGACGACTGCATTGCTGGGGGGCGGATGTGCAGATCTGCCTCGTCGCCGATGATAGCGCATTTTCGAGCGTACCGGCGCACCAACTTGACATCGTTCGGCGAATGGGCATTCCCGTTTCACGATTCCCGGCGCCTGCGTATGCCAACGCGGAGTTGATTGTCGATGGCATTATCGGCTACAGCCTCAATGGACCGCCGCGCGGTGATGTTGCGGCACTGATCCGATGGGCCAATCTTCATCAGGCGCCCGTGTTGTCGCTGGACGTGCCGTCTGGTGTCGATGCATCGACCGGACACGTCTACGACCCGGCGATACACGCGACCGTGACGATGACGCTGGCGCTCCCCAAACAAGGGATGCAGAACGCGACAACGTCAACACATGTTGGCGAACTCTATCTGGCGGACATCAGCGTGCCGCCGATGCTGTACGTCCGCGAAGAAATCGGGCATGACATCGGTGCGCTGTTCGCTCGCGATGACATTATTCGCTTGGCGTAGCAGGACCCAATTGGCAATCCACGACTTTGTTGATTATGCCACAAACTGTGGCGCGTTAGGCATCCGCGTGGAGACTGTTGACGACGTGATACCACCCCTCGAGCGAGCCAAAGGCCACCATGGCCCCGCACTTATGGACACCGTGCGCGACATTAAACTGATGTGACATGGAACTAACCACTCAATACTGGTTTTTGCTGCCGATTTCCACAGTGATTGCCACCCTCGCGATGTCATCAGGAATTGGTGGCGCTGTCTTTTTCTCTCCATTGTTTATGATCGGGTTGAAGTTGGACCCGACCACCGCCGTTGGCACCGCTTTAGCAACAGAACTGTTTGGCTTCTCATCCGGGTTAATCGCGTACGCCAGGGCGAAGCTTATTGACTACAAATTAGGCATGAACCTGCTCATGTATTCGGTGCCATTTGCTATTCTCGGCACTGTATACGGCAGTGAAGTTCGGCCAGATATTCTCAAGACGATTTTTGCGGTAGGCATCATTTTCATCGGGTATCAACTTTTCGCATCGTGGAGACAGGAAGAGCGCGAAAAGGCCGAAGAAACGAACCGGATAGAGTTCGAGATTGAACACGAAAGTGAGCTGCAGGACAGGGATGGTAATCTGTACAAATACACTGTCTGCAATAAATCTACGGGCAGGTTTTTTGCCGCCGTTGGCGGGGCGTTCGTGGGCATGATCTCTGTCGGACTTGCCGAGCTGCAGGAGTATCATCTTGTGGCGCGATGCAGGGTGCCAACTCCGGTGGCCATTGCCACATCGATCTTTGTGGTGGTCGTTACGGTGCTCGTCGCATCGGTCGGGCACTTTTACGAGTTTGCTGTGAACGCGCCAAAAGAGACGTTAAACCAGGTAGTGAATATCGTGCTGTTTACTGCCCCTGGCGTCATCATTGGTGGGCAGATAGGACCCCGACTTCAGAAGGTGCTTCCAGCGGATATGATGAAGGTGGGTATTTCCATCATGTTCGTATTGGTCGGAGCCTTTATGCTCTATTCACTAATCTGAGCCGGACAGAGTAACGAAACCCATTTCGCGACGCTCAGCGAGCCGGAAAAGCGCACGCTGATCGAATTGCTTAGCCGAGTGCGGGACGGCATCTGGTACGCGTGTGCGGCGAAACTGCAACACCGAAGTCACAACCGCACTCCGGTGGAATCCCAGAGGCGGAACCCGCCCACGAACGCGTTGTCATTGCTGCCACGACGGATGCCATCAGGCAGCTCAGCAAGTTTCGCGACTTTGCCGCCACCGATCACGACATAGTCGACGAGCACGGCGGCACGGAGCCGCTCGGCTACGTCGAACACCCGTCGTCGCCACTTCTTCTTCCCCAAACGCTTGCGACCCCGTTTGCCGAGGTAGTCCTCAAACGTCCGTCCCTTGCGATAGGGCAAATGGGCCAGTTCAAGTGGATGGCCGAGCCCGTCTAGCACCAGCGCTGAGCCCAGCCCGGTGCCGAGGCCGAGAAAGAGCATCCGGCCACCATCGTAGCTGCCAACCGCCTGTAATAGTGCATCGTTCACGACTTTGACCGGACGACCGAAGGCTGCCGCGAAATCGAAGTCTACCCACCCCGGCCCAAGGTTCTTGGGATCGAGTGTCGGTCGGTTGTCGGAGACGGGCCCCGGATATCCGATGGAGATGGCATCGTACTCCCAATCTCCCGCGAGTTCTTGCACCATGGCCACGACTCCTGCTGGGGTTAGCAGAGGCCCGGAATCCTCGCTTCGGCGCTCCTGTTCGCCTCTCAGCAGAATCTTGACGTTGCTCCCTCCGATGTCGACGACCAGCACGGAGCGGGGCGACTCCCCCGGCACGACAGGCGAGCTACTCAACGCGCCGAACATGACAATCGTGGTGCCCTCCTCACGGGACGCGTGGCCCGTCACGAGTCGTTCCCCGTCGTTTTGATGGCATGACCACCGAACTGATTCCGCATCGCCGCGAGCAGTTTGTCGGAGAACGAAGATTCCTCGCGCGAGCGAAAACGTTGCTGCAGCGAGAGCGTGATAACGGGGATCGACACGGCAAGATCAATCGCCTCCATGACCGTCCAGCGACCCTCGCCGGAGTCAGTGACATACGGGGCAATCCCCTCCAGGGTGGGGTTCTTCGAGAGGGCGTCGGCAGTCAGGTCAAGCAGCCAGGACCGGACGACGCTTCCCTGGCGCCAGATTTGGGCGATCTGATGCAGATCGAGCCCGAGCGGGGTTTTCTTTTCCATCAATGCAAAGCCCTCGGCATACGCCTGCATCATCCCGTATTCAATGCCGTTATGCACCATCTTGACGAAGTGCCCGGCACCACTGGGCCCCACGTGGCCCCACCCAGCATCGCGGGCCGGGGCGAGCGTCTCGAGCACAGGACGAATCTGCTCCACTGCCGTTGAGGTGCCGCCGATCATCATGCTGTACCCTTCGGCGAGGCCCCAGACGCCTCCACTGGTTCCGACGTCCACGAATTCAATCCCCCGTGCTGCCAGCGAAGCCGCCCGACGCTGTGAATCTTTGTAATTGCTGTTGCCGCCATCGACGATCACGTCGCCGTGGCCAAGCTCAGCCGCAACTGCTTCGATCGTCGTCTCTGTGGGGTCACCAGACGGAACCATTATCCAGACCGCACGAGGCTGCGGTAGGGCGGCGACAAGTTCTTTGAGTGAGTGCGTACCAGTGGCACCCTCGCTTGCTGCTTTGGCCACTGCCACGCTGCTCAAGTCATGCACCACCACCATGTGCCCTCCGCCCAACAACCGAGTCACCATGTTGCCACCCATCTTGCCCAAGCCAATCATCCCGATCTTCATGCGACCGCTCCTTTGGTTTCGTTCATCAATTGATCAACCACGCAAAAGATTTCCGCGGGATCATCCACAATCCACCGTTCTTCGAGGACGCCTGCCCGGTGCAGGGCTTCCCTCGTAAAATCTGTTCCAACCGCGATGCAATGCATTCCGGCTGCTCGGGCGGCCCGCACCCCGGGGACGGTATCCTCGATGACCAGGCACTCTGCGGCCGAGCTGCCGAGTTGGGCAGCGACGAGCTGGTAGATCTCGGGATCGGGTTTGCCGTGCTCCACATCATCACGGCTGGCGATGAAGTCGAAGCGGTTCATCAGCTCGAGGACTCCAAGCACGTGGCGAACTTCCCGGCAGTGCGACATTGTGGCCAGACCGACCTTGTCGCAGCTCTGCCGCGCGCGCTCGAGCAGCGCAAGATTGTGTGGCCATCGGTGCGCCAGCAGAACCCCATCCGTGTGCAATAGGGTTTCGTAGTATTCGAGTCGAAGCTGAATGAGCACCTGCCAACCGGTTGTGACACCGAGCAGCGCCTTTCGGGCATCGGCAACACCGTCGAGTTCAAACCGTTCGAGCAGCCCCACTGCGACGTCCTGACGGGACAAGCCCACGAAATTTCGGAACGCGTCGATAACATCATGTTCGACCAATTCCGGGCGGAGTTCCACCACTGCTCTGGCGTAGGACAACGCCTTGAGCTTCTCGGTCTGGACGAGCGTGCCGTCCAGATCAAAGATCATGGTTCGGATCATCGTTGCCGTCCCGTGATCGATGGGGACCGCACGCTAGCGCGGCGTCTCACAACACCTCTCGCGTCAACCCGTCGATCCCAAGCATGACCTCCGCGCCAGGCTGGTTCGCGTTCGCGGATAGTCGGACGTATACCATCCCAGGATTCCCGCACGGGTGTGTTCATCTGGTCATTTCCAGTTGTTCTTTGGTCAGCCCGGACTCGCTCTGGCGGGCGCGGCGTGCGCGCGCCGAATATCCGGATGTCCGTGAGATAGACCCGTGGCGCTTGCTCGCCTGCCATTAATCAAGCGGTGTCGCGGCGCCGAAGTTCCCGCCACGCGCTCCAACAGCGCAATTCGTGGCCACACACCAGCGCGCCCACGAGGTTGCAGCCGGTGGACGCGAGCCACCGTCACATACGAATGGAGTACGGCTTCGCTTCGCCGCTCCCGCTGCTTAACCAGACAGGAGACAGAGCGCGTTCCGTGGTCCTCGTGCCAATGTTAAACAGTCTCTTCTCGCGACGACCAATCGAATCCACCCACGGTGTGAACGTCGCTGGTTCGTCGGTGCAACACGACGTCACAGGATGTGCAGCGATCTTCCCTGAATACACGCCGATAGCATAAAGCAGCCAAGCGCCCACGCCTCAATGGCATACTCTGGCCAGTGCAACTGACGGTACCGCGTGCGCGCGGCAATCACGACTCACCGGCTCCGGCCCGTGGTCGCCGACGACGCTGCGCCGGAGTCTGCAATCGCAGCACGTTTTCTGTCAGTCGCAGAGCTTCGCCAACCGACCACGCCTGAAACGGACAACCGCGCGCGTTATGCGGCGCAGAGCCGTCGGCAATTTCACCGAGCTGGTCCGGAGAGGTCATCGCATAGTGAGACAGCAATGGCTCGAGGAATCGCGCGCGCGCATCACGCTTCGCTTCTTCAGTTCCACCGCGAACGCGAACCCACCCCTCAACAAATGCACCGACGAGCCACGGCCACACGGTTCCCTGATGGTATGCACCATCACGATGCATGACATCACCACCGTAGTGTCCAACAAACGATGGATCTGCTGGTGCCAACGATCGCACTCCGGCAACTGTCCAAAGTTGCGACTCCACGACGGCCATAAGCTGTTCCGCGCGCGCACCCTCCAACACGGGCCACGGCAGTCCACCGACCGCAAAAAGCTGATTCGGCCGTATCGACGCGTCGACTTGTCCTGGTTCGTGATCGACGTCCACGACGTCAAACAGACAGCCGGCGTCCGCATTCCAGAATCGCTGTTCGAACGCTGATTGCGCCTGATTAGCCAGGGCACGGTACTTCGGATTCCATCGTGCGGCAACACGTAACGCATTGATCCATAGCGCTTGAATTTCCACCGGCTTGCCGATGCGTGGCGTGACCACCCAATCTCCGACTTTCGCGTCCATCCATGTTATCTGCACGCCGCTCACGCCGGCATCCAACAGCCCCGACTTGTCGGCCTTGATGCCGAATCGCGTTCCGCGCCGGTATCCTTCGATGATCAAAGTCACCGCGACACCGAAGATCTCCATCTCGGATTTCGCCGACCGGCGCCGCTTGGTCGCCTGCAGGTAATCGTGAACAGCGACGATAAACCAGAGCGACGCATCGACCGAGTTGTACTCAGCCGCTTGTCCATTTTCAGGAAAATAGTTAGGCAGCATGCCATCGCTTACATGGCGCGCCCACTCGCGCAGAATCTCTCCGGCGTCATCGAGACGGCCACCGGCAATGCAGAGGCCGCGAATAGCGATGAACGTGTCGCGTCCCCAGTCGGCAAACCATGGATAACCAGCAACAATTGATCGCCCGCCTGCCCGACGAACGATGAACGCATCAGCAGCGCGATGCAGCGCTGAGGGAAACGTCGCGCGTCGTTCACGTTCACTTTGCGAAACGTGTTCACACAGGTCGGTCGCGAGCCGGCCCAGCAAGTGCGGCGTGGCCGATGTATCACTCGCGAACGCAACGACGGCCCGTTCGTGTGCGAGTGAGAAGTGCAACGTTCCCGGTGACGCGAGATCCTCAACAGAAGGCAGTCCGCGTTCGCGCTCGTCGTCGTATTGGAAGTTGCGATACCACAGCGACTCGGGCTCGTAGCGTCCGTTGGTGATGGCGGTGATCGCGGGGAGTGTTGCATAGGGGCGCCAGTCGATGCGATGCCTAACGTGAACCGCGTCAAACGCGAAGTCTGGGTTCTCGTGCGTGAGATCGTGCGAGTCACGCGCGGCAAAGTACGGACGCACTACCAACTGTGCTTCGCAGTGCTCCAACAGCCGCCACGACATCACTACCAGCGGTGTGCCGCGAAGCATGGTGAGCTCCTGCACCACCTCGGTGCCATCGGGAAGCCGGTAGTGCCACGTTGGCCATGGAGCATTTGAGAACTCCACCAACCGGCCGGCGCCATCTGGATTTGTCACATCCGGTGTGAACCGCTGCGAACTGATGGCGTAGGTGCCATTCGCTGTTTCCACCCAGGCATCGACGCCACTCACCAACGTACACCGACCAGTTGGTGGTGTCCTCGCAGCGGTGAGCAGCGAGTGATAACGTCGCGTCCGAACGCCGTCGGCACGTCCCATCGCGTACCCGCCCAAACCGTCGGTTTCCAACCACTCGGCGTTTCCATTCACTTCGTTGTCGGTCATGGCGTTGTCCCCCGCTCGCGTTCAGTCGCGACGTTTTCGAGGCACCGTGTGACGAGCGCGGTCCAACCGGTCTGGTGACTGGCACCCACGCCTCGACCATTGTCTCCGTCGAAATATTCGTAGAACAAGACCAGATCCTTCCACGCGTCATCAGTCGCATATGACGCGTCGCCGCCGTGCACCGGGCGGTGACCGTCTGCGTCGGGGAGAAAGATGCGCGCTAGTCGTGTTGAGAGTTCGACTGCCACTTCGCCGAGGTTTCGCATGTTGCCGGAGTGCGTTGGGCACTCCACCATGAGCGAATCTCCGTACACGTGGTAGTACTTCTCCAGCGCTTCAATCAGCAAGTAGTTGAGGGGAAACCAAACGGGGCCGCGCCAATTCGAGTTTCCGCCAAACAGCCCGCTCGTACTCTCGGCCCTGTCATACGTCACTCGAAACTCCTCGGTGTCCACGTGAAAAGTGTACGGAGAGTCTTTATGCACACGTGACACCGAGCGAATTCCGTACGGCGACAAAAATTCGGATTCATCCAGCAAATAGTGCAATACACGCTCGAGCCGTTCGCGCGTGGGAATCGCGATGAGTCGGCGTTGGCCCGACCCGTTGTGATCGTTCGTTGGCGCCAGGGAGGGCGCGTAACGTGCCAACTCCGGGCGGTTCTCCACAAACCAGCGCACGCGCATCGCGAAATCGGGGAGGGCTTGCAGCGTGTCTTCTTCGAGCACTTCGCACGCGAACAATGGAATCAAGCCGACCATCGATCGCACTTTGAGTGCGACATGACTGGTGCCAACGTGCAATTGGTCGTAGTAGAATCCGTCATCATTGTCCCACAACCCAGTTCCGCCAAGCGAATTCATGGCGTCGGCGATGGCGATGAAGTGTTCGAAGAACTTGGTGGCTACGTCTTCATACGCGGGGTTGTGTTTCGCGAGTTCGAGCGCGATGGACAGCATGGTACCGCAATAAAACGCCATCCACGCGGTGCCGTCCGCCTGCTCCAGATGCCCGCCTGTTGGCAAGGGTCGTGAGCGGTCAAACACACCAATGTTATCAAGGCCGAGAAATCCGCCCGAGAACAGATTTTTCCCATCGGGATCCTTGCGATTGACCCACCAGGTGAAATTAAGCAGCAGTTTGTGAAATGTACGCTCAAGAAATAGCAGGTCGCGCTCTCCTCGCGCCGCGGTCATCTTGTACACGCGCCATACTGCCCACGCATGCACCGGTGGATTCACATCACCAAACGCAAACTCGTAGGCGGGGATCTGGCCGTTGGGATGCATGTACCATTCGCGCAGTACCAAGACGAGTTGGGCTTTGGCAAAGTCCGCATCAATTCGCGCGAACGGAAGAGTGTGAAACGCGAGATCCCACGCTGCGTACCACGGATATTCCCACGTATCCGGCATCGAAATCAGGTCCGCGTTGTTGAGATGTCGCCAATCCGCATTGCGTCCTTCACGACGACTTGCCGGTGGCGTGGGCTGCCCGGGATCGCCGTCTTGCCATTGGCCGACGTCGAAATAGTAGAATTGCTTCGTCCACAACAGGCCGGCATACGCTTGTCGCGCGACACGACGCTCGTCGCCGGTAAGCGCTTTGGGTATGCGTTCCGCATAAAACGCATCGGCCTCCTGAATCCGGCACGTAAATGTGTCCGTGAATGCAGAAGAGAAAGCGTCCGTGGGCATGGTGTTGGCTGGCGCGATTCGCAAATGCATTGACACCGTTTGTCCGGCCCCGACGTGCAGCTCGTAATGCGCGGCGGCCTTTGAGCCTTGCTCCGCGGGATTTACGGCACTTGTGTCACCCGAGATGAGATACCGGTGAAAAGCATCTTTTACATACGGCGAAGCATTGGCTGAACCAAACAATTTTTCGTTGTTGGTTTCGTTCTCAGTGAACATCCATGTGGGATCTTCACCGCTCGATGCGTGATCGGCCGCGAAAACCAGCCCGTCGTCGGCCTCAGTCTCAACTATCACATGATGAGCGTCGCGTTTCCGGAGCATCGGCCGCGGTCCGTAGTGTTCTCCAACACGTCCCCACGACCAGACGTTTCGGAACCATAACGTGGGCAACACGTGCAGGTCCGCCGCATCGGGTCCGCGGTTCGTCACGGAAATGCGAATGTGTATGTCGTCGGGATCGTTTTTGGCGTACTCGATCGTGACATCGAAGTACCGATCGTCGTCGAAAGCGCCGGCATCCGCGAGTTCAAATTCCGACGCATCCAACCCACGGCGGCGGTTCTCTGCGACAAGTTCAGCATACGGATATTCACGCTGCGGATACTTGTAGATGGCCTTCAGGTAGGAAGCCGTTGGCGTCGCATCAACAAAGTAGTAGCACTCTTTGACATCTTCACCGTGATTCCCTTCCGGTCCGGTCAGACCAAAAAATCGTTCTTTGAGAATCGGATCGCGGCCGTTCCACAGTGCAAGCGCAAAGCACAAACGCCCCGTATCATCAGACAGGCCCAGCAGACCGTCTTCGCCCCAACGATAAGCGCGACTGCGCGCGTGATCATGCGGGAAATACTCCCATGCGCTACCGTCGGCAGAGTAGTCTTCGCGCACCGTTCCCCACTGCCGCTCGGCAAGGTACGGGCCCCACTGCTTCCAACGCTTTCTGCCACGCGCGTCCTCGTCAATCCGTAGGGCTTCTGCTCCGTTCATGTGGGCGCTCCGTCACGGGTGTTGATTGCTCATTCACCGTGGCAATACGAACCGCGTCGTGTTGGTTCCGCGGGATCGGCGACTTGCGATCGAATTTTTTGGCGATCCAGGACTGGCGACCTGTACAACTACACCGTCTGCAATAAATCTACGGACAGGCTTTTCGCCGCCGTTGGCGGGGCGGATATGATGAAACTGGGTATTTCGATCCTGTTTGTGCTGGTAGGCGGCTTTATGCTTTATACTCTGATCTGAACCCTACGTAGAAGCGAACCCGGCAGCACTCTGCACATGTCAAATGCAGGGGCCATCTCAAGACCTCCTATCGATTCATCATGAATAAAATGAAATGGTACAAAGTCCTGAAGGACAAAAAGGAACTGCCTGAAGGAAGGGTGAAGACGGTCACCGCTGGCCATCTGGGAATTTGCCTGACGCATTTCGAAGGAAAATTCTCGGCACTCGACAATCGCTGTCCACATCAAGGTGGACCGTTAGGCGAAGGGTCGATAGAAAATGGGCTGCTCCGTTGCCCTTGGCATGGATGGGATTTTCATCCGTGCACCGGCCTGCCACCCGGAGGTTATGACGATGGCGTGCCGACCTTCCTCACCAAGGAAGAGGAAGGCGCGATCTATGTCGGCATGGAGGAAGAAGCGCCCTACGAAGAGACGGTTTCGGACGTGATGATCAAGACCATGACCAACTGGGGCGTCAATTCCGTATTCGGCATGGTGGGGCACTCCAATCTCGGTGTGGCAGATGCCATGCGCAGGGCAGAGCTAAGAGGTGAACTCAGCTACTTCGGTATTCGACATGAGGGTGCGGCTGCCTTCGCCGCCTCGGCTTACGGAAAACTCACCGGTCGTCCCGCCGCCTGCTTTGCGATCGCGGGTCCAGGTGCCACCAACATGTACACCGGCATGTGGGATGCTCATGTGGACCGCGCTCCCCTGCTCGCCCTCACCGGGCAAGTGGATACGCAGGTGCTGGGTACAGGCGCATTCCAGGAAGTGGATCTGGTGAAGGCCTTTCAGCCGGTCGCCGGATTCAACCATGCAGTTCAAGAGCATAGCAAACACGCCGAGCTGATGACGCGGGCCATCAAGACGGCCATCCTCGAAAGAGGAGTCTCGCACATCAGCTTCCCCGATGAAGTGCAGATCGTTAAAAAGCGGGAGGATGAAGAACCTCAGGTCCCCGGGGGAAGGATCACAGCGCTGGAGATACGGCCACCTGTCGACCAGATTAATACAGCTGTGAGCCTCATCAAGGCGGCCAAACGGCCGGTGATCATCGTAGGTCACGGAGCGCGCTACAATATGGATAAGGTCGTTGCGATGGCCGAGATGTTGAATTGCCCGGTGATTACGACCTTCAAGGCCAAGGGACTGATATCAGATGCACATCCGCTTGGATGTGGAGTGCTCGGCCGGAGCGGAACGCCGATCGCCTCCTGGTTCATGAATGAAGCTGACCTGCTGATCGTACTCGGAGCCTCATTCTCCAATCACACCGGCATTACTCCCAAGAAACCGATCATCCAGGTGGATTTCGACCCGATGGTCCTGGGCAAATTTCATGCGGTCGCTGCACCGGTCTGGGGCGAGATCGGCACCACGTGCGACCTGATCTGCGGGCAGCTCGGAGGCAAGACCGCCGCGATCGACCACCGGGAAGAGATCAGAACACGTTGGAATATCTGGAGAGAAGAAAAGCAGAATCGACTGAAGGATGACCGAGGTGAAGGCATCAGTTCAATAGCCGTCTTCGATGCAATGAACAGAGTGACGCCCGCGAATGCAGTCATCGCAGTGGATGTCGGGAACAACACCTATTCCTTCGGTCGCTATTTCGAATGCAAGGCCCAGTCGGT
This sequence comes from Gemmatimonadaceae bacterium, assembly GCA_041749115.1. GTDB lineage: Bacteria > Gemmatimonadota > Gemmatimonadetes > Gemmatimonadales > Gemmatimonadaceae > JBGTBX01. The sequence goes on along the minus strand of JBGTBX010000158.1, from coordinate 2,242 downwards.
GCTGATGTCCGGTTACCTCGGCTCCATCGGCTTTGCGCTGCCAGCGGCCATGGGTGCGTGGGCGGCTGTGCGAGACACACGTCCCGTGTGGTCGGTTTCAGGTGATGGCGGATTGGGCCAGTATCTCGCGGAGATCACCACGCTGGTGAAATACAACATGGCCGTGAAGCATGTCCTGCTCAATAATTCGGAATTGGGCAAGATCTCCAAAGAGCAGAAAAGCGCGGAGTTCGATGTGTGGCAAACGAGTCTTCACAATCCGAATTTCGCTGACTATGCAACCAACTGCGGAGCTCTGGGGATTCGGGTGGAAAAAAGGGAAGATCTGATCCCCGCTCTGGAGCGACTCCGCGACCACAATGGGCCGGGGTTGGTGGACATCGTTTGTGACAGTACGCTCATTTGACACCTTGGCTTGAAGATGTCCCACCTGCATGAATCCTGGCGAGCTATAGTGTGAGACGGGGCGGCATTCGCGGTGTCGCCCCGTCTGAATCCTGACCGTTAAATGGCGACCAGCCCTTTCTCAGTACGACTTTGCTGTGCTGGTCTCGCGCCCTATGGGCGCGCCGGGTCCCCGATCATTGCTCCGATCACGGCACCATACACGAGGTGTCCGATCAGGCTGCCCACACCAGTAGCCATCGCGCCGCCGAAGAGTGGCATACCCATCATCGGCATCATCACCACCATCGCCATAAGCCACGGAGCCAGTGAGAATATCGCGCCACGCACCGGCCACGCTCCCGGCAATTTCTCCGCGACCATTGAATAAATCACCGCGAGTATCACACCAATCATGAAGTGCCCCACCCAGCCGATCATCATGTTGCCGCCCATCTGGCCAGCCAGCATCTCCGCCGGATTCATCCGCGGAATTCCCATCATTGGTGCAACGTACAATCCAACGATCGTCATAACAGCAGTACCGACGACTCCGGCAGTAACGATTCTGCCCCAATTGCGCGTCATGGATTTATCCTCGTTCAAGTGCGAGTTGTGATCGGTGAGTGCAGCAGCCAGCGGTAACTTTCTGAGTGGGCTCTAAACTGTACCCGCACACATACAAGTTGGCAGCGCCGCCCGGAGTTCCCGCGTCCGTCACAAACAGGTGAATCTCCAGGCACAGGCGATAACCCTAAAGTCACGATCGACGCGCAGCATTCCTATACTCCTCAAGTAGAATCCTCGGCGCCGTCCTGGTGGGGAGATTGCGTGGCTTGCCCACAGATGCAGTTCCCTTTTTACTGGTGAACGTGCTGGTAAGTACCTTCACCATGCGACGCGCAGAGCGGATCTATTGTGCACTGCCGCCTCATGCCACACTTTAGCGGCTCGCGCCGCCGCTGCGATCTGCCGTTAGGCGGCACCTGCAAACCTTGTGGAGATCCATGATGACACCACGCTCCAGATTCGCCTTTGCGACACTCGCTGCCGTGTTTCTGGCTGGCTGCGCCCCATCCGAAGCGGGCAAAACGGATATGGCCGCGCAGGAAGCACAGACGGCCGCGGAAGCACCGCAGTTTTTCCAATTGCGACCGGAGGTCGAAAAAGCCTACGGCTACTCGCACGCGGTGAGGATTGGCGATGACCTCAAGGTTTCGGGCGCCGTGAGCATGGATTCCGCAGGCAACCCCACCGCAGTCGGCGATCTGGAACAACAGATGAAAAATGCCTACGCGGACCTGGGCAAAGTGCTGGCACATTACGGCTATACCTTTGATGATGTGATCGTGGAGAACGTGTTCACGACCGACATGGCAAAGATGCTTGAGGTGTCGGGATATCGATCGACGATCTATTCAAAACAGTTTCCAACCGGGTCATGGCTTGAAGTGAAGGGGCTCGCGCTCCCGCAATTCCTGATCGAGATTGAGCTGGAAGCACATAAATCGAGATAAGCTGTGGAACTCCATCACCTCCGTCGCCGCCTGAAGCGACCAGAATCCGGCGGTTGCAGTATGCACGCGCAGTTTATCGCTCTCCTGATCAGATTGAACCACAGTCACCAAGGTGTTACATGAGATCATCCTTTCTGATCAGCAGCCTGGCTTTTGCGCTCTGCGCGTGCCGTCCAGGTGAACAACCACCGCCCGGCACGGGGTCGCTCGACACCGTACCGGCGCCAGCCGGGGATGCACAGGCGTGGGCGATCAACAACTCTGGCTACGGGCCGCTGCACACCGGCATGACGGCCGCCGACGCGGCGGCAGCGACGGACGGAGCCCTGAGCGTCCCGGTC
>JBGTBX010000157.1:0-2772 GCA_041749115.1 Gemmatimonadaceae bacterium | reverse complement strand
GGCGCGGCGGTCTGGCATGCCACGCGGTCGAATCCGGCTGGCCAGTGGGCCGTTGGGTGAGTAGAGTGGAACAAGCTGCTGCCGGGACGACGGCAAGGATTCTGTACATTCAATACACCAACCCAGCGGCGTTCCCTCCCTTGCAGCACAGTTCGCGGATCCTGGCCGACCGCGGTTGTGAGGTGGTGCTGCTGGGAAGAGATGTGAAGGAAGTCAGTGCGCTGCAACTCCCTGAGCATCCACGGCTGCGGGTGTTTCTACGACGCCTGCCGCAGCGCGGTGTGCAGCAAAAGCTGGACTACCTCCTTTTCTGCGCATCTTGTCTTTTGTGGGCGGTGAAATGGCGACCGACCTGGATCTACGCCTCGGACCTCCTCGCTTGCCCGCCCGCCCTGCTTGCGCGCATCGTCACCGGCGTAGACGTGATCTATCACGAGCATGATTCACCAATGGCCTCGCGGATGCCTGCCACCTATGGCACGCGTCTTCTGATGTGGATCCGCCGACGCTGCGTGCAGAGCGCCGAACTGTCCGTGCTGCCGAACCAGCGGCGCGCCGACCATTTCCAGCGTGAGACCGTGTCCGACGGGCAGATCCAGATTGTCTGGAACTGCCCTTCGAAAGCAGAGGCCGCCAAACGACAGAGGAGTCACGGCCACGCTGGCTATCGTGTGGTTTATCAGGGCAGCATTGTGTCCGACAGATTGCCCCTGGCGGTGGTGGAAGCGATCCCAAAGCTCCAGGAACCTGTGACCTTGTGGTTGGTCGGGTACGAGACGGCTGGCAGCCGAGGCTACGTAAAAGCCCTGCAACAGCGAGCTCGCGAGCTTGGGCTCGAGGCAAGGGTGCGTGCGTTCCCGGCCGTACCACGCCATCAGATGCTGGCGATCTGTGCGGACTGCGACATTGGGCTGTCGCTGGTGGATGTCCGCGACGACGATGTAAACATGCAGAATTTGGTCGGAGCTTCCAACAAGGCCTTCGATTACCTTGCCTGCGGCCTGCCTATCCTGGTGCCCAACGGGAGCGACTGGCGGGAGATCTTCATCGAGGCCGGGTGCGCGTTTGGCTGCGTGCCGACCGATGCCGAGAGCATAGCGGATGCCCTGAACCGCCTCCTGGCTGACCCAGTGCGCATGCGCGCGATGGGCGAGCGGGGACGGCAGCGGGTTCTGGCGGAGTGGAACTATGAGCAGCAGTTTCGTGTCGTCGAGGAGATGGTGCGCGGCTCAACGTTGGAGCGACCGCCACGACGCCGGGGATGGCTGCGCTGGCTGAGGTCGAACCGCCTGGGGCCCCCGGAATCATCGGCAGCGGAAGGCCAGCACTCCCGGATTCATCTAGTTGATCGGAGCGACTCGGAAGGGACGGAAGAACTCGTCGTGAAGTGATGTTGGCTGTTGTCGAGACGCATCCAATCCAGTATCACGCACCGGTCTACCGTGCTCTCCAGCAGCAGTTCGGTGTGCCGGTCACGGCAATCTATGGTTCGGATTTCAGTCTGGCGGGCTATCGGGATGCCGAGTTCGGCGAGGTGATTGCCTGGGATACCGACTTGGTGTCTGGATACACTTCCCTCTTTCTCTCCCGCGTGAAGAGCGGTGGTGCGACGTCGGTTGAGAATGTGACTGCCGCCGGCCTCGATAGGGCGCTGCTCCGGTCGGATCCGGCTGCCGTCATGATCGTCGGATATAGTCCGCGATTTCATCGAGACGCTTTCCGGGGAGCTCGGCGTGCCAGAAAGCCGATCCTGTTCCGCGGCGAGACGACTGATGGAGCCCGGAAACGCGGTCACTTCCAAGAGTGGGTACGGCGACGGGCACTCTCATGGTTCTATCGCCGTTGTTCGAAGCTCCTGTACGTCGGGGAGCGGTCGCTCGACCACTTTTGTCGAGTGGGATGCGACCCAGCCAAGCTGATTTTCTCACCTTACTGCGTCGACACAGCAGCGTTCGCTTGTCGTGAAGCCGATCGCGTAAACCTCCGCGACAAGTGGCGCAGTGACCTCGGCATTGGTGAAGACCAAATCGCGCTCGTATTCTCAGGTAAGCTGGCGCGGCATAAAGGGCCACAGGTTGTACTCCAAGCGGCAAAGCTACTACCCGAGAGAATTCGACAGCGCGTCGTTGTTCTTTTCGTCGGCAGCGGCGAACTTGGCGCCTCTCTTGCCGAGCGAGCAAACGAGGAGCCGCATGTTAAAACGATCCTTGTCGGTTTCCAGAACCAGACACAACTCAGTCCCTACTACCATGCAGGGGATCTGCTGGTGTTGTCGAGCGTTGAAAAATGGGGGCTCGTCGTGAACGAGGCTCTACATCACGGCCTACCTTGTGTAGTGTCGGACTCTGTGGCCAGTGCGAGCGATCTCATTGTTCCTGGAAGGACAGGTGAAGTATGCGCTCAGGGGTCGGACTCGAGCCTGGCTGAGGCTATCCAACGTTGTCTCCCCTGGATAGGGGGCGTGGAAACGCGAGCGTACTGTCGGGCGCACGTGGCGCACTATTCAGTGGAGGTGGCCGCTCAGGGCGTGGCCGAGGCGTATGAGGCGGTCGTGCGCGCACGGACCCTCAGTGAGCACCCGGCGTGAGAACCGACCTGCTCCTTGTCGGAAATTCAGACCCCGTCCACATTGGTGCCCACCTTCTCGATGGAGCGGTCCATCTCGGCCTAGGGACAGCGTTCTGTGATGTGACTGAGGCCTTTTCGACCTCGTACCTGCAAGCCAAGTACAACTGGTGGATCCGTGGCCGTCGTCCCACGCGCCTCCGCCAA
>JBGTBX010000156.1:0-3391 GCA_041749115.1 Gemmatimonadaceae bacterium | reverse complement strand
TCTGCGAGGCGTGCCGAGTGGTGTGCCATCGCGGGTTACCGGCACGAGGGAGAGCACTCCTTCGTAGATGAGGGCCATCTGCGTGCCATCGGGCGACCATGCCGGACCGGCTCCAACACGTGAATCAATCGACAGATGTTTGATCGGTGTTTGCCATACCGGCGCCGTACCGGATCCATCGGTGGGAATAATCAACAGCTGATTCGTCCCTTCCCGGAATCGCGATGAGTAGGGCTCAAGCGCTGCGATCGCGATGTGTTTGCCGTCGGAAGACCATGTGGGAGCTCCGGGACCAAAGCTCGACGCGTAGACCTTTGTCACAGCGCCGCTTGTTACATCCACGACCGACACGCTTGCCCTGCGCCACACGCCGTCGACGTCCAGGAACGCGATGCGTGATCCATCGGGGGACCACGCGGCTCCCATGGCTGAGTTCGCGAGTTTTGTCACCTGCTTCACGGCGCCGGTCGCCACCTCGTACGTCCAGATGTCGAGCAGGCTGCCGCCCCGATCCGTAGACCATGCAATGACCTTTCCATCCGGCGACCATGTCGGTTCGGCGTCGAGGTAGACGTCCTTGGTCAGGTTTCGCGGTGTGCCGCCGACCGGCATGAGGTAGAGATCACCAAGCGCGGTGAACGCCACCTGCCTGCCATCTGGTGACACAGCCGGCGCCACAATGCCTAACGCGGTGCGACTCACACGCGAGTCAAGGTTGCGACGCTGTTTGACGTACGAGGGTCGAGTGATTGTGAGTTCCGCGGAAAACTCGATCGTGCGTGCAGCACCGGCAGGAACCGTTCGGCGCCGGATCTTTCCGTCCGCGACATACACGATCTCGTTCGGCGATGCCCAGGCGGCGCGAAATGCAAATGCATTTTCGTCGTCAGTGAGCACTTCGCCCTCACCGATCAGTGAACTCGACTCACCCTCCGTCACGTGATACACCAGACGACCATCAGGCCCGTATGACGGCGCATCAGCGCGCCCTTGCGGCGTGGCCACCAGACGGTCGGCGCCCGTCGTCACGCTTACCGCTCGGATCGATGTTGAACTCCCTTGCAGCCTGATGTATGCCAGTTCCTTGCTGTCTGGAGACCACGTTGGCATATAGGTGCTCGCGGCACCGGTGGTTACCTGACGCAGCGCACCACTGCTCAGCTGCAGCAGCCAGATGTTGTATTCGCCGCTCTCGCCGCGGTCGGACGAAAACGCCAACCACGCCCCATCGGGAGAATACGCTGGTTCGCGATCGTCGTAGGGGCCCCAGGTGAGCTGCCTGAGACTTGCGCCGTCGGCATCAACCGCCCAGATGTCATAACCACCGGCGCGATATCCCATGAACGCGATCGTTTTTCCATCCTGCGACCATGTGGGCTGCCGCGCGTCGTTGTACTCATCTGTGATCCGCTTTGCCGCGCCGCCAGCAATCGGGAGCGTCCAGATGCTTCCCTGCAGATCAACCGCGAGTGTGCGACGGTCAGGTGATACTGCAACCGACATCGACGTCCCCTCATGCACCACAACGCTTCGCGTCACGGACTGAGCGGGCGTCGCGACACTCCAACAGGTGGCAAGGAACGCAATCCAGCACTTGCGACTATGTCGCGAAGTTGAGACCATGAGAACCTGAGTAAGGGGAACGCCCGCACCAGCGCGTACCAAAGTGAACCTCCGGTGCCTCGCCCGCAAACGCACTACGGCGACTTGAGACCCTGCACCTTCCCACAGGACTGAACGTGACTGAATCCACAGCATCAGCAATACTGGTCGACGCCGCCATTATTGGCTCAGGCCAGGCAGCGCCTGGCCTTGCCTCCTCACTCTCAGCACGCGGTGAACAGGTCACCATGTTCGAAGGCCACCTGCTCGGCGGGTCCTGCGTCAACGTGGGCTGCACCCCAACCAAGACGCTCAGAAAGAGCGCCCGCGTCGCCCACATGGCTCGGCGCGCCGGTGAATTCGGTATCAGGCTCGGCACCGTGGAAGTCGATTTCGGAGCGGCGATGGATCGGACCGCGCAGATAGTGACAAACTCCCGCGCCGGTCTCGAGAAGTGGATGGCCGGGTCGCCTAACGTGCAGATTGTCCGCGAATGGGCCCAACTGGATGGCACGACCGGTGATCGTTTTGTGGTGCGTGGGACGGAGACCACTGTGCACGCGAGCAGGGTCTACATCAATACCGGCACGCGACCGTTCATCCCGCCCATCGACGGCCTCGCCGACATTTCGTACCTGACGAACGAAAGCGTGATGCAGCTGCGCGAACGCCCCTCCCATTTAATGATTTTGGGTGGCAGCTACATCGGTCTTGAACTCGGCCAGATTTTCCGCAGGCTTGGCAGCGCAGTCACCATCATTGAGCATGGATCGGCGGTGGCGAGCCGAGAGGACCCCGACATCTCGGCACGTATCCAGTCGTTTCTGGAGGATGAGGGTGTCACGATTCTGGTGGATACCGAACTTTCATCGGTGCGCAGTGCAGCTGGGGCAATCGAAGCGACGCTACGGCACAGGATCACTGGCGAGAGCACCACCGTTCGCGCTTCACATTTGCTGATTGCGACCGGGCGCTCACCGAATACGGAGCGACTCAATCTGCCGTCGGTTGGTCTGGAAACAAACAAGCGCGGTTTTATCGAAGTGGATGGGAAACTCCGTACGAAAGTACCGGGCGTCTTCGCCCTTGGCGACGTCAACGGGCGCGGCGCGTTCACCCACACCAGTTATCAGGACTACGAGATCGCGCTCGATCATCACCTCGGGGGTACACGTTCGGTCACTGACCGTGTGATGAGGTATGCGATGTTCACCGACCCCCCGCTCGGTCGCGTCGGGATGAGCGATGGCGACGCCCGCCGCTTGAGCGCGGAGGGTCGCAAGTTTCTGGTTGCCACCCATGAAATGAATAATGTGAGTCGCGCCAAGGAAGAAGGCGAGACCATCGGGGTGATCAAGGTGCTGCTGGATGCCGAGACCGAGCAGTTCGTCGGCGCAACGCTGCTCGGTATTCAGGCCGACGAAGTGGTACAGACTGTCGGTGCGCTGATGGAGGCAAAGGCATCGTATCGTGTGCTTAAGGAAGCACTGCCGGTCCATCCTACTGTGACCGAGTTCTTTCCGACGATACTTGGTAAGCTGCGGCCCTTCGTTTAGAGAGTGACCGGGGCCACCTATTTCAACCGGACCAGCTTCCCCCGGCGTTTAACGATGTTCTTGTAGTCCCACTGAACGTCCCGTGCCTTCTTCAACCACCGCTTGAGATCTTTCACCTTGACCTCGTTCGCGTTCGTGTAACGCATTTCTGCAGCTTTGAACGTTCCTGCCTTCGTAAGGCCCGGCTCGTCGAATGATTCTCCACTCCAGAACAGCAGTCGTACACAGGGTTT
>JBGTBX010000155.1:0-1690 GCA_041749115.1 Gemmatimonadaceae bacterium | reverse complement strand
GCGGCCGGGGTGGCTGGAATAGGCCGGCCACCCCCAACGGGCGTGCAGAGATTGGAATCGACGATGACGCAGACGACCTATGAACAGACCAACGTAGAAGGCGGCAAGCCAATCAAGATGTGGACGCGCGGCGTGCCGGTTGATGACAAGGCGCGCGAGCAGCTTGCTCGCTCAGCGAAGATGCCCTTCATCTTCAAGCATGTTGCGGCCATGCCGGACGTCCATGTCGGCATCGGTGCGACAGTTGGTTCGGTCATCCCTACCAAGGGTGCGGTGATCCCGGCAGCGGTAGGCGTCGACATCGGCTGCGGCATGATGGCCGCGCGCACTTCGCTGGTCGCTAGCGACCTGCCCGACACCCTCGAAGCTGTCCGGGCAGCGATCGAGCGCGCGGTGCCGCATGGCCGCAGTGCTGGCAGGGGTGCACGAGACAAGGGTGCCTGGGGCGACCCGCCGAGCGAGGTAATCGAGGGGTGGTCAACCCTGGTGCGTCGCTTCGACCGCATCATCGCAAAGTATCCCAAGCTCGAGAGAGCCAATCATTTGGTGCACCTCGGCACACTTGGAACGGGGAACCACTTCATCGAGCTTTGCCTCGACGAGGAGCAGCGTGTCTGGGTCATGCTTCACTCGGGCAGCCGCGGCGTAGGCAACGCAATCGGGCGTTACTTCATCGAGCTCGCCAAGGAGGACATGCGCAAATGGCACATCAACCTCCCCGACGAGGACCTCGCCTATTTCCCGGAAGGGACCGACCATTTCGACGACTACGTCGAGGCGGTCGAATGGGCGCAGGACTTCGCCCGGCTCAATCGGCAGGTAATGATGACCCACGTGATCGCGGTGCTACGCGGCCAAATCGCCAAGCCCTTCACGGCGGAATGCGAGGCGGTGAACTGCCATCACAACTACGTGACACGGGAGAACCACTTCGGCGAGAACGTGCTGGTGACCCGCAAGGGCGCGGTGCGCGCGGCGAAGGGAACGATGGGCATCATCCCGGGCTCGATGGGCGCCAAGAGTTTTATCGTGCGCGGGCTTGGCAATGCCGATAGCTTCGACAGCTGCTCGCACGGGGCAGGCCGGGTAATGAGCCGGACCCAAGCAAAAAAGGAGGTGTCGCTCGCCGAGCACATCGCCGACACTGCTGGGGTCGAATGCCGCAAGGACGAAGACGTCATTGATGAGACGCCGCGCGCCTACAAGCCGATCGAAGCGGTGATGAAGGCGCAGGCCGACCTTGTCGAGGTCGTCCATACCTTGAAGCAGGTGGTGTGCGTGAAGGGCTAGCGCCTTTCACGCCGCCATCGAATTTTTTTTAGGAAGTTCAAAATGATCATTATCGACGGCTCGGAAGGCGAGGGCGGCGGGCAGGTGCTGCGCAACGCCTGCGCGCTTTCGCTCGTGACTGGGCAGCCGTTCACCATTGAGAACATTCGTGGCAATCGCGACCAGCCCGGCCTGATGCGACAGCATCTCACTGCCATTGAGGCCGCCTGTACGATCGGTGCAAGCGAGTGCGAAGGCCTGGAGCTGGGATCGTCGCGCATCGTTTTCCGGCCTGGATCGGTCCGCGCCGGGGATTACCATTTTGCGGTCGGGACCGCCGGCTCGACTGCGCTTGTGCTCCAGACGGTTCTGGTGCCTCTCGCGCTCGCCAATCGTCCTTCGCACGTGGTGATCGAGGGGG
>JBGTBX010000154.1:0-7061 GCA_041749115.1 Gemmatimonadaceae bacterium | reverse complement strand
GTGGACAACGGCACGCTGGGGCCGCTCTACTACTTCGATTCCACGCGCGTGAACCTCGGGCTGTTCCAGCACGACGTCAGCGTCGTCTGGGACCTGGCGCCGCATGATCTGTCCGTGATGGATCACCTGATCGTGGCGCGGCCCGAGGCGGTGGTGGCGACCGGCGCGAACCACCTCAACGGGATGGCGGACATGGCGTTCATCACCGTCTACTTCCCCGGCAACGTCATCGCGCACGTCAACGTCAACTGGCTGTCGCCCGTGAAGGTGCGGACGACGCTCATCGGCGGGCGCGACAAGATGCTGGTGTGGAACGACCTCGAACCGGACGAGAAGATCAAGGTCTACGACAAGGGCGTCAACATCACCAGCGGCCAGGCGGTCCACGAGTTGCTGGTCAGCTACCGGACCGGCGACGTGTGGGCGCCCACTGTGGATGGCACCGAAGCGCTGACGGTCGAGCTGAGCTATTTCCTCGACTGCGTTCGCACCAATCAGGCGCCCATCAACGACGGCGAAGCCGGTCTTCGCGTGGTGCGCCTGCTCGAGGCGGCCGACCAGTCGCTGCAGCACCGCGGAAGAGTCGTCACGGTCTGACGCCCGCGCCTCGCCAATATGACCACCCCCGCGAGCGGCGGTAGCGCGTTCACCGATTACTACCGGTGTCCCGCGGACCTCGCCCTACTCGGCGTCGATGCGCCACTGTCGCCAGGCAACGGCTATTTCCGGTTCGGTGGCGCCATGGCGTTCGGCCGCTGCGCCGGCGCCAGGCCGGTCAGGTATGCCGACGAATCGTTGGCGGAAACGGCCGGCGCGGTAAGGGTCGCCAACGGCGTGACGCAGCTGCCGTTCGACTTCACCGAGGTGGTGACCAACTTGCGCGAAGAGCGTTACCGGCTCAACGGCTATAGCTTCCTCGAGCGGACCACCAGCACCGACGCGGCCAATCGTCTCTACTACCTGTTGCGACCGCTTATGGGCGTCGGCGTGCGCAAGCACTTGCAGAAGCTGCGTCTCAAGGGCTGGGACCGCATCGCGTTTCCGGAGTGGCCGGTCGACGTCACGGTCGAGCGCCTGATGGAAAGCGCGATGGCCGAACTGCTCAAGGCGGGCGGCCGGCCGATCCCGTTCGTGTGGTTCTGGCCCGATGGCGCGCCGGCGTGCTCGATGCTGACGCACGACGTGGAAGGCGACGAAGGGCTGGCCTTCTGCGCGCGCCTCATGGACATGGACGACGCCTGCGGCATGAAGTCCGCCTTCCAGCTCGTGCCCGAGGGCAGAGAGACCGCGTGGCGCCGGACTGCGGACCAGCTTCGCCGCCGGGGGTTCGAGGTCAACCTACACGATCTGAATCACGACGGCCTGCTCTTCACCGAACGCCAGGAATTTCTCCGGCGGGCCGCGCGGATCAATCACTACGCGCGGGAATTCGGGTGCGAGGGCTTCCGCTCGGGCGCGATGTATCGCGAGCAGAGCTGGTTCGACGCGTTCGAGTTCTCGTACGACATGTCGGTGCCGAACGCGGCGCACCTGGAGCCGCAGCGTGGTGGCTGCTGCACGGTGATGCCGTATTTCGTGGGCGACATCCTGGAGCTGCCGCTCACCATGGCGCAGGATTACACGCTGTTTCACATCCTGAACGACTACTCGACGACGCTGTGGGAGAGGCAGATCGAGTTGATCGTGCAGAAGCACGGGCTGATCAGCGTGATCACCCACCCGGACTACTTGATCGGCGAGCTTCAACAGGAAGTCTACAAAGAGCTGCTCCAGCAGCTGGCGGCGCTGCGCGATGGCCACGGCGTGTGGGCGGCGCTCCCGGGTCAGGTAAACGAGTGGTGGCGCAACCGTCGCCAGATGAAGCTGGTCGCCGATGGCGACGGCTTTCGGATCGAAGGGCGCGGCAGCGAGCGCGCCAGGGTCGCGTATGCAACGCTGCAAAACGGCCGAGTGGTGTACTCGTGGGATTGAGTACGTACTGCCTTCGGATCGCTTAGTCGATTCGCACTATTTCTGCGGCGGCTCAATGAAAGGCAACCATTTGTGAAGTCCGGGCTCGAGTTCACACTTTCGTCGTAAGTCAGTCGTCTAGACTAGAGAGCCTTCTCTGGCCCAATTGGGGCACGTTTCGAGTGGAGTTATGAAAGCAGCTGACAGCAAACCATTCTTGATCGAATACAGTTCTGACGACGCCATACGTCGCTACACGAAAAGTACTGCAGGCGTTGGCATCGACTATTTGCTACAGAATGCCTACGGACCTATTTATCTGAAGGCAGCTACCCAGTACATGTCCGCACCGAAGGGGGACGGGATTAACCTACTAGAGTTCGGCTGTGGTGCCGGTATGAACCTCATTTACTCACTCTCATTATTTGAGGGAGAGAAAATTCCAGTTCGCGCGGCATATGGTACGGACTTCTCCGAGCGGTTAATTGAGGCTGCGAACGATGAAGCAGGTTTGCGCTTGACACCAGACGGAAGACGAAACGTGCGCTTTCTCAAGGCACGTAATGAGTGCTTGGTGGCGGACATGACTCAAGCACTGGTAGTGAACCCAGGCGAGTTACAGGGATCATTTCATCTGATTTTCGGCGTCAATACATTCCGCTACTGTCATCGGTTGGGAAAGGCTGTCGAGTGTGCGCAGGACATCTCAGCGCTTCTAAGCCCGGGCGGGGTTTGCGTGATGATCGACATGAATAACAAGTTCCCGCTGTTTCGAACGGCACACCGCGATCGTTTAACCAAACCGATAGAGGAGCGGTATCTACCGACTCTTGCCGAGTACGCTCGACCGTTTGCGCAGGTCGGCCTTGAGATCCTTGAGCATCGTAACTTCTGTTGGATTCCGCATTCGGCGAGTCCAATCATGCTTGGACTATGTCGCCTGCTGACCCCATTCATGGACGCGCTCGCACCCACTTACGCAATGAGGTCTCTTGTCATTGCCAGAAAACCAATCGCACGCTGACGAAGTGGATCCCACCCCAGCCACGGGCACGCCAACCGTAACGCGATCGAGCCGTACGGCGGTTGTTGTGTGTGATGCTCCTGGCGAACAGGAAAGGCGACTCGTCGGCCTTCTCGATTTTTTTCGCGTGCCGTGGAAGCAAGTTGGTTCAGAGGCGCTTGTGAGCCGCGCATTTCCAGGCAGCAATGCAGCTGATGGATACGCCGTCTTTAGTAGTCTTGCGCTTATGGGTCGGTTCCTGGCAACGCGTGGACCAGACACTGCAGTACCCGTGCTATTGGAACGCGCTGAATCGACATATTTCTATGGTGGTGGTCTTCACGCAGAGATGGACCGGGCAGTTGTCTGGCTCACCGGCAGTAGCGCCGCTCACGTAGAGATCCTCCCGGCTGCAGCCAGTGTCGGCGGTCAGATCGAATCGCAGACCGACATATGTGGACCCCTCAGTGGGGTTCCAGTGGTCGACGCGATTCGCCCAGGTGACGCTGTCCTGGTTGTTCCGAATCTTACTCGAAGGTTTCGGCCGCTGATCTCAGCGTGCTACGGTCACGTGTTCGGTCAAGGGTTCCTTGGCGGTCGCTCGGTCTATGTGGACCCCTGCCCCGAGTTGATAGATCTGGACCAGCCATTGTCGAAGCCATACTTCGATGTCCGCGACTTCTTCTGCGCGTCGGTGCCGATTGTGTTGTTTCTGCGGTCGGTATTCAGAGAATCGATGGCGCAACCAATTGAAAGGGGCGCCTGTGTCATCGTAGACGATCCGTATCTCAAGTCTCGGTATGGCCACTTCACCTTCAGTGAAATCCTTTCACTAAGTTTGAAGCATCAATTTACATGTACTATCGCATTCATCCCCTGGAATTGGCGACGATCGCGTGGTTCCGTCGTTAGCCTTTTCCGACGGTATCCTGATCGATTATCATTGGCTATACACGGATGCGACCACAGCGGATCCGAGTTTGGGGACGTCAGTGTAGAGACACTCAATTCCCTGACCCAAGTGAGTTTGCGGCGGATGGAGCAACATCGCCTCCGTACCGAGCTTCCATACGACCGGCTAATGGTTTTTCCGCAGGGAGTCTACTCCACCGCGGCCTTGGCAGTTCTCAAGCGAAAGGGGTTTGTCGCTGCTGTTAACACTGATGCGTGGCCAATCGATCAGCCAGGTAGCATCAAGATCCGCGATTCATGGAAAACGGCGAACATGCGGCATGAAGATTTCGCAGTGTTTAGCCGGCGCTATGCTTTTCATGGATTGCTCAACTTTGCTTTCGATCTCTTGTTGGGCAAGCCCTGCCTTATAGCCTCTCACCATGACGACTATCAATACAGCGGTCGAGACATGGTCGCCTTGATCGATCAATTGAACGGGCTGGCCGTAAATCTAAACTGGCGCTCACTGGGTGGCGTGATTCGCCATGCCGGCTGTCTTCACCAGGCGTTAAACGGCCAGCAACACATCTCGATGTTTGGAAACGAAATCGTTGTGACTAATCATCGCGGTGAGTCGCAGCGCGCTCTAGTCGAGAAACAAGAACAACAGCCTGAGCTGATCCAACGGATCGAGTTCGACGGGCATCCGGTTAAGTTCACTGCATCTGAGGGCTTAGTGCGCATTGAGGTGAACGTTGCAGCCCATCATTCTGGATGCGTTGCAGTGCTCTACAAAGACGAGTATGGCGCTGCTGTCGACGGGCGGACTTTGATGCGACGCAGCAGGGCGTGGGTTCGCCGGGGACTAAGCGATGTTCGCGATGAGGTTGGCGCCCGGGCGCCCTGGGTGGTCACCTACGCCAAAGAAGCAGGGGCCACTTTGAGATCCCGGATTCAGAGGGCTAGGACTTGATCTTGTTGCGGTGTTAATTAACTGCCGGGACCGGGTAATCTTGTTGGCGACGTAGGCTACGTTGACTGTCTGATATCGCTGCATCAGTGTCAATCACGTATCAGAGGCGGTTTCACCTCGTTCTCCAGATGATAAGTGAATAGAACACTCGGCACGGTCATCAGCCGAGCCGCTTTCTTCGCGCCGGGCGGCTCCACTCTCCGGCCGAGGCTGCACCGCTGGCGTGGCGTATCGGTTGGCGACAATGTCTGGATTGGGCTCTACGTTTACATTGACGAACTGCACCCCGAAGCGCTCAGCGTCGGCAACAACTGCACGATCGGGATCCGCACGTCGATCATCACGCACTTCTACTGGGGCCCGCGTCAACCTGCCAGCAACGGCAAAGTGGTAATCGAAAACAACGTGTTCATCGGACCGCACTGCGTGATTCTGCCGGACGTCACCATCGGCGAAGGTGCCGTGATCCAGGCCGGATCCGTGGTGACGCGCAGCGTGCCGCCGCGAACGTTCTGGGGCCCTCCTCCCTCGGGGCCTCTGGGCGTCGCGGCGGTACCGCTGACCCCGCAAACTGGGTTCGCCGCCTTCTTGCGCGGTCTCAAACCAACACGACCCGAGGGTGATTGAGTTGCGACTGCTGCGATGTGACCCGAGCGGGATGGAGTTGACGCTGCTGCACCGCGAAGCCGGGTTCCGGCGACCGGCCCGCGCTGCGATGCCCCTCCGACCGGGTTTATGCTCGCGCCCCAAACGCGCACACGAGACCCGCGTTCGGGGGCCCCTGCGCTCGCGTCCCCTGAGGCTTCTCGCGCGGGCACGAATGGTTCTCGGTCGCCTCCACACGGCTTCGCTGCTCAGCAGCGTCAACTCCATCGATGCGGGGACGCCGTGAGCCGGCTGCTTCACTCCGGCTTCCTGGAATCTGCTCATGCGATGCCCGATCGCCCGGGGCTTTACGTCGGCGGCCAGACGCTGACCTATGCAGAACTGCTCGACCAGGCGCAGAGGCTGGCGGCAACGATTCAACGCCGCTCCGAAGACGCGCCACCACTGACCGGCGTCTTCGCCGATCGATCGTTCACGGGCTTCGCCGGCATCCTCGGGGCGCTGCTGGCCGGCGATGGCTACGTGCCGCTGAACCCGCACTTCCCGGTGGCGCGAACCAGGCGCATGCTTCAGCGCGCCGGTTGTCGTTCGCTGATTGTGGACGCCACCGCGTTGCCGCAGGTGGACGATGTGCTGACTGGCATCTCGGCATCGATGCTCGTCGTCGTGCCAGACGAAGCGGACGTTGAAGGGCTCGCGTCGCGGTGGCCGCGGCATGCGTTTGTGCCAGCCTGGGAGCTCGAACACTCGTCGTCCTGGTCGCCCCGGCCGCAGTCTGCCGACACGGTGGCGTACCTGCTGTTCACGTCCGGGAGCACCGGCGAGCCCAAGGGCGTGCCGGTGACGCACGTCAACGTCACGCATTTCGTGAGCGCGATGGTGGAGCGCTACGGGATCACGCCGGACGATCGCTTCTCGCAGATGTTCGACGCCACTTTCGACCTGTCGGTGTTCGACCTGTTCGTGGCGTGGGAGCGCGGCGCGTGCGTGTACTGCCCGACGCGCGCGACGCTGCTCAACCCCGACCGGTTCATCCGGGAGCACGAGCTCACGGTGTGGTTTTCGGTCCCTTCGGTGGGCCTGGTGATGAAGCGCTTTGGCGCGCTCAAGGCCGACCGCTACCCGTCGCTGCGCTGGAGCCTGTTCTGCGGCGAGCCGCTGCCGGTCAGCCTGGCCGACGCGTGGGCGGCCGCGGCTCCCGGTTCGACGCTCGAGAATCTGTACGGACCCACCGAGCTGACCGTGGCCTGCGCGGCGTATCGCTGGGACCCGGTCTCGTCACCTGCCGAAACGCGCGATGGCATCGTGCCCATCGGCTCTCCCCTACCCGGGATGCAGGCGCGGGTGGTCCATGACCTCCTCAACGAGGTCGAGCCTGGCGACATCGGCGAGCTGCTGATGAGCGGGCCGCAACGGACGACAGGGTATTGGCAGGACGCGGCGGCCACCGACGGCGCGCACGTCCGGCTGCCGGCCGACGACCGAATCTATTTCCGCACCGGCGCCCGCGTGCGCAGGCCTTCTGGTGATGGCGCTCTCACGTATGTCGATCACCAGATCAAGGTCCTGAGCCATCGCGTGGGGCTGGGTGAAGTGGAAGCGGCGTTGGCGTCAGGAGTCGGGCGAGCACGCGGC
>JBGTBX010000153.1:0-39641 GCA_041749115.1 Gemmatimonadaceae bacterium | reverse complement strand
GTGCGGGTAACTCCTCACCGACCACGTCCGTCATCAGCGCGAGCGTTTCCCGCTCGATGCCCTTTGTAGCGACGCACAGCACCGCATTCTGTTCAACAGCGGCGGCCGCGCCGCGTACCACTTTACGCAAGACGTGCGACGGCGCCGCGTACACGACCAGGCTGGCACCATGTAATGCTTCGTCGAGAGACGCGCTGGCGCGAAGCGCCGGATCGAGTGTGACTCCCGGAAGGAACCGCGGGTTTGCGTGCGTCTCCATGATATGCTCTACCACATCCCGCTCTCTTGCCCAGAGCATTGTATCGTGGCCCTTGCCGGCCAACAGGTGCGCAAGCGCGGTACCCCACGCACCGCCACCGACCACGGTACATTTTATCATGAGGTGCGACCCTGCGCCCCGGGGCGCCCGAGACGGGATTCAGTGCCCGAGCGTATCCGCCCCATGTTTGCGCGATGCGTCCAGAACACCAGCGACGCGACCAGAACGCTCAGGACGGCTATGTGCGAACGGGGCCCGTACTGCACGACACTCGCGACCGTCAACCCGAGGGCTCCCAACATGGAACCTAACGAGGCCATCCGCGTCACGGCGACCGTCAGGGCGAACACACCGAACGACACGAGAAACGGAATCAGTGCGAGCGCCGCGAACATGCCCGCCGCCGTGGCGACCCCTTTGCCTCCGCCGCGGAACAGACCGCCGTACGGCTTAATGTGACCAACCACGGCAGCAAGGCCAAAACCGACCGACCACCAGGGATTCGATCCCGCACCAGTGAGCTGCGAAAACCAGAGAACCGGCGCGGCGCCTTTCAGGCCATCGAGAGCAAGCACCGCACACGCCGCCACACCTCCCAGCACCCGGTACACATTCGTTGCGCCAAGATTGCCTGAACCATGCTCGCGCAGATCAATCCCCCGCAGCCGGCCCGCCAGCCAGGCAAACGGGGTGGAACCAAGCAGGTACGCCACAAGCAAGCCGACAAAGGGCCACGCACTCACGTCAAGCAGCCCGGCGACGGAGAAGGATGCGCACCGGATTTCCGGTAAACTGCCACGCGTCTCTGAAGCCGTTGTGCAGGTACCGGACGTAATGCTGCTCCAGCAGGTCAGGATAGTTGCTGAAAATCGCGAAGGTCGGCGGGGCCACCTCCACCTGAGTTGCATACAGCAGCTTAATCTCGCGGCCCGCCGCCTGGGGTGGCTGGCGCCGCTGAATCAACTCGCCCAGCGTCTCGTTCACGCGCGCGGTCGTGATGCGCTTCTGCCGCTCCGCATCCACCTCCATCAGCACTTCAAGAATTTTCGTAACACGCTGGCCCGTGAGCGCGGACGTAAAGAGAAACGGCACATGCTTGAGGAACGGCGCCTTGTCACGATTCGTCTTCTCGAACTTCGCGCTGGACTTGTCGTCCTTGTCCACGAGATCCCACTTGTTCACAATGATCACGAGCCCGCGTCCGTTCTCCCACGCGAGGTTCGCGATCTTCATGTCCTGCCCTTCAATCCCGGTCGCAGCATCAATCATGAGACAGCAGATGTCGGCACGATCGATGGCACGACGCGTGCGCAACGTAGCATAAAACTCAATGCCGTCGCTGACGCGGGACTGGCGCCGAAGTCCCGCCGTGTCCACAAGAATCAGATCCCTGCTGTGGAAACGCATCGGTGTGTCAATCGCGTCACGCGTGGTTCCCGCATCAGCGGCCACCACAACACGTTCTTCGCCGACCAGCCGGTTAACAAACGACGACTTCCCTACGTTGGGGCGACCGATCACAGCAACCCGCAATGCCGCGGTGTCTTCCGGGATCTCTTCGGGCATCTCCGCCACAATGACATCAAGCAGGTCGCCGGTCTGTTTGCCGCTCTGTGCCGACACGGGTACAGGTTCGCCGACGCCCAGCGCATAAAACTCGTAGAAATCCGTCGCTTTCGGATTGTCCGCCTTGTTGGCTACAAGAACCATTGGCTTGCCGGACGACCGAAGCAGAGCGCCGACGCGCTCGTCGATCGGATGCAGCCCGGCGATGGCATCGACGACAAACAACAACAAGTCGGCTTCTTCAATCGCCTGTTCAACCTGTTTCCGGATCTGGACATCCATCGGCTTGTGCGGATCGTCGGTAATACCGCCAGTGTCCACCAGCCAGAACGCCCTGCCCTGCCACTCGGCTCGCGTGAAATGACGGTCACGCGTAGTGCCCGCCTCTTCACTCACGATCGCACTATCTTCGCCGGCCAGTCTGTTGAATAGCGCTGACTTTCCGACGTTCGGGCGCCCAAGCAGGGCGACGACGGGGAGACCCATCAGCGCACCGCTCCGTCGCCAACAGCAAGTTCTGACGCAATATCGGGAAGCACATCCAGAAAATCGTGCGATGGAAATACAGGCACAGTCAGTTGTTCGCGAAGGGAATTAAAAGGCAGATCGTCGAGGAACAGCATGTCATCGTTCAATGTTTCGGCCGGAATAAGCGCGACGTCGAAATCAGCGCGGCCGCGGAGTGCCGTGAGCATGTCGGCGCCCACGAGGAGTCCGGATGTTGTGGTGGTCGGGCCGAAGAGTGAGTTGGTCACCACGATCATCTCGAACGAAGCTCCTGTCTGTCGTTCGAGATCGGCGATCATCGGCGGCATGAGCTCTCTCATGGCAACGCCAGTCACAACGCCGATCCTGAGACCATCCATGCGCGGCAGTTCGGGGATGCCCTCGGTCACTCGCTTTAGCAGTGATGTCACAGCGCCAACACCGTTCTCAATCTGGGCAAAGTCGCCATAAAATGCCGCGTCGGGAAGGCGTTCACCCGCGAGCAGATACAGCTCGTCCGAACCGAACACCCAGCGATGGCCTCGTTCTGCCAGGGCTCTTTCACCCCAGCGCTCCGTTGTCTCCAACAGCACCAAGGCCCGTTCCCTCGACATCGACTCGCCGGCGTACAGGTGCGAGAACTGGGTCAGGCCAACCGGCACGATGGCCACAGACAAACATGCATCGCCAAGCGCCCATAAATCCGAAAAGCTCTCTTCGAGCACAGCCCCATCGTTCAGACCGGGAACGACCACCATCTGCCCGTGAAACTGAATGCCCCCGTCAGCAAGCCGTGTCAGCTGCTCGACGATATTCGGGACGCGCGGGTTATTCAGGAGGACCTTTCGCGCTTCCCACGGCGTCGCGTGAACGGACACATAGAGCGGCGAGAGTCGGTACTCGAGGATGCGCGCAAAGTCCCGTTCCTTCAAGTTCGAAAGCGTGGCAAAATTGCCGTACGCGAAGGACAGTCGATAATCGTCGTCGCGGACGTACAGGTTGCGCCGCAGACCTTTCGGCAGCCCCTCGATGAAGCAGAACTCGCATCGATTGGCGCAACGTCGGACTGTCGGCGGTTCGAGCTCTACGCCGAGTGCCTCACCATCCGGTCGCTCAATCTCGTAGACGGTCTCGTCTCCGTCTGGAGACACGGTCGCCACCTCGAGGACATCGTCGGCGGTGAGGAACTCCCAGTCCAGGAAGTCGTTGATCTCGCGCCCGTTCACGGAAACGATCTGCGTTCCGGCTCCAATCTCGAGCTCTGCTGCGATGCTCCCCGGAACGACGCGGGCTACGCGGACCATGATGACAAATTCACACAAAAGGCTCGATGACGCCCGACGGCAACTGGCGTCGCGACTGTTCAACCAAGCTAGCAGGCGACGGACCCGATATCAATGCGAATCATGGACTTCCGGTCGTCGCTTCGACCTACATGGAAACAAGATGGGGCACCCCGAAGGATGCCCCATGACTTCCAATTGTTGCCAGCGATGATCAGCTGATCGGTGCGTATCGGAACGCCAGGACACCGGCGCCGTCTACTTCAACCCTGAACGCCTTGGACGCTTTCGCGCCGACGGCGCCAACGACCGCTTCCTTGCTTGCGACGACAGCTCCCTTTGCATCGAGAAATTCGAATTTGAGCGTGTAAGGTTTCTCGGCCTCGCCCATGTTCTCAACGCTTCCTGCGAGAGTATGCTTGTCGCCGTCATGCGACCACAGGCTGAAGCTCACACGCGTGGTTGCGTTCTGATACTTGTTGAAATAGTGCAGCAGCGAGTCGTTGATCATGCGGTAGTGCTTCACCGCCGGATCGGTGTCGGGCTTCTTTTCAGCGGCCGCTTTCGCCGCCTTCGCGAGCCCCTGATAGTTCAGTGCGAACACCTGATACACCTCCGGATTCTCCGGATCCACGGAGACGAGCTTCCTCAGATAGGTCTCCGCGTCGTTCCACTCTTCGAGCTTCTGGAGCGTCAGCGACAAATTGAACAGACCGTCGCGCGAGTATTCGTTTTTGGTCAGACCGGCTTTGAACAAGGCCTTCGCATCGGCGTCCTTGTTGGCGCGGGCCGCGTTCACGGCCGCTTCGAAGAGTTGCTGATCCGAATACTTGGCCGGGTTGGCAGCCATCGCGCCGAACACGCGGGCAGCAGCCTCTTCGTCCCCTGTCATGATCTGCGCGCGGGCCAGTGCAGACTCTGCCTTGGCGTCGTCAGGGAACTCTTTGAGGTAGGCATTCAGAAACGTGATGGCCTCCTGAACCTTGGCCTGCTGGGCATCGCCCTCGGCCTGCTCAGCCTGCACCAGAATGAGCTGCGAAATGCTGGTCATCTGCTGTTGCCGCTCCTCAACAAGTGAGGTATCCCCCTTCATGAGTTCAGCCATCTTCTTGAACTCCTCCACCGCGCCGGCATAGTCCGTCTTTGCCTGGAGCGCGTTGCCACGGAGGTTGTGCGCGATGTACGCCAGCTTGAAGCCGCCGTACACCTCGAGTCCGCGCTCGGCCAATGCCTGCGCTTCGTCGATGTTCTGCGCGTTATAGGCGTTGACGGCGTTGTTGACCAACCCCGCGTAGACCTTGCGGCGCCCGTCTTCCGTTTCGTCTTTGCAGGCCGCGTCCGCCGCCTCGACGATGTCGTAGGCCGAGTCGGTGGCAGCGATGAGGTCAATCATCGCTTCCGGGTTCGTGGTGAAACCAAGCGAGCCGCGGGTCACGGGCTGCGTAAAATCAGGAGCGCCGACGGTATCCGCGAAGTACGCCGCGACGGCCGTCGAATAGATGTTGCCCAGAACCAGGGCGCGCCCGGCGGGATTCGCGGCAATCACCTTGTCCCGATCCTTCTCCAGCTTCGTCACGGCTTCTTTCACGGCGGCGAGCACCTGAGGCGTCTTGCCTGCGAACAGCGCCGTTTTACCCAGAGCATTGTTTGCGTCTTTCACCTGCCCAGGCTTGCTGAGATCAATTTTGCACTCCTGGGCGGTGACCAAGGCTGGTCCCAGTGCGAGCGCTGCACCGAGCGCGACAGCACGTCGTAACACGATCATTCCGTTATCTCCTTTCTCTGGTGTGTGCGCGGCAAATGCGCGCAGGAAAAGTAGTACCCTTCTCAAGTTATCCCCGTTCCGCTGCGGCCATAGCGAGCGCCGATACTTCGTGCACAGGCCTTCCGGTAGCGACGGCAACCGCATGGACATCACCATGCTCGGCCTTCACTCTGGCGCCCCCGTTAGGCAGAGTCGCCACCTTGAGGCGCACATTGTGCCCAAGCACCGAGACCACTCGCTGCGAGCGCGCCAGTACCGCACGCTCTGCCACGCTCCGTCTGATGCCGAGGGTCGTCGTATGAGAAAACAACAGCACCGTCAGTCGGTCCGCATCGGCCGGTGTTACCAGCACGTCGATGCGCGTACCGGGACGGCCCTTCTTCATGTGCGTAGCGATCATCACGACATCGAGCGCTCCATGGCTGAGCAGCGCATCAGCCGTCGCAGCTAAGTGCTCAGCTGGCATATCATCAATATCCGTCGACAGCGTGACCACGTGTTCGGTGGCCGACGTAGTGTTGCTGAACGCATCGGCCAGAGTGACGCGCAGCGCGTTCGCGCGACCCGCGAAGTCCTTGCTGCCCGCGCCATACCCACTGCGGCGCGGTGTGTACGCCGTTGGAATGGGCCCGTCCGAGAGCACCCGCACCAGAGCTGCGCCAGTCGGCGTGACCAGTTCGCCACTATCGGCGGGACCGGGCCGCACCGGGAGCCCCTCAAGAATGCGCAGCGTCGCTGGCGCTGGAACCGGGAGCAACCCATGAGCTGCGTTCACAAATCCGTCTCCCAAAGAGATCGTACCACAGTAAACGTGCGAGACCCGAAGTTCGTTAAAGCCCCAGACGGCGCCGACAATATCCAGAATCGCGTCCACTGCGCCCACTTCGTGGAGGTGTACTCGTTCGATGGAGGTGCCGTGAAGCCTCGCCTCCTCTTCACCGACGAGCTGAAACGCAGCGTTCGCGCGTTCCTTGACCTCTGGCGGAAGGGCTGCCTGCGACACAATCCGCTGAATCGCAGGAACATGCCGACCGTGCGGCTGAGGCGGAATGTCAAAATCCACTTTTTTGCACGCAATCGACCCACGATCGACAGTGGAGACCCGCACTGTGATGCCGTCGAGCCCCAAAACTGCCGGCAGCTCGTGCAGAAACGCGGGGTCGAGCCCCACGTCGACGAGCGCCCCAAGGGTCATGTCCCCCGAAATCCCGCTGAACGGGTCGAGCAAGGCTATAGTCACACGCGGAATATATGGACTTAGCGGCCATCACCTAGTGGCAGAGCGCATCTGTGCGCTCAGACGGCGGGGAGTGGCTGACACCGGTCCGGTGTGCCCCACTGCCGGAGGCGGAGTGGGGGGCGGATCATGGCAAACGGAGATCACCGCGCGCTGCAGCTTCCGGCGGGACCGGGGAGGTCTTCGTGCTCTTCCCGAGGCCCCACACCCTCCAGGGACTGCGGAACTTCATGTGCGGTACGAGGCTCCGCTCCCGGTGTTGTAAACCACGACTCGACTTGAACGATCGATGCGACCGTCAGCGATCAGTCGGGCAGCGACAGCCAACGCGCACCCACCCTCTGGAGCTGCGTCAATTCCGCTCGCAGAGGAGAGACGCCGGGTGAAATCCCTCATGTCGTCTTCACTAATCGCCTCGGCATCACCGCCGGTCTCACGGATCGCGCGAAGCACCAATCGGTCGCCCAATGGTCCGGGGACGCGCAAACCTGCAGCGTGTGTGACCGGGTTCTCCCACGGGGTCGCACGATCTGCCCCCGCGCGCAATGCTCTCACGAGTGGCGCGCATCCCTCTGCCTGTGCAACCACCATCCGTGGAAAAGCGACGGACGCATTGATCCAACCCCACTCGCGCATCTCCTGAAACGCCTTCCACATCCCAATAACCCCTTCTCCACCTCCCGTGGGATAAATGGCCACGTCGGGCAGATCCCAATTAAACTGCTCAGCTAATTCATAACCAAGCGTCTTGTTTCCTTCCACGCGATAGGGCTCGCGGAGCGTCGCCACGTTGAAGTATCCGCTCTCGGCCGCAAAGGCGACAGACATTTTTCCGGCGTCGCCGATGTGTCCATCCACCGTGACCAGGTCCACACCCATGGCTCGAATTGTGTCGAGAATGGGACGCGGTGTGGTCTCTGGTGCGAACACACGCACGGGGATACCTGCGGCCGCTCCATAGGCCGCCAGCGCTGCGCCGGCGTTCCCTGCCGTTGGTACGACGACGCCCGGTACACCGCTCGCCCGTGCTCTCGTCACCGCGGCCGCCAGCCCGCGCGCCTTGAATGACGCGGTGGGATTGACGGCTTCATCCTTGATCCACAATTGTGCCACACCGAGTTGGTCGGCCAACCGCGGCAGTTCAATCAAAGGTGTCATTCCCTCGCCGAGTGCCACGGGAGTATCACCGTCAGCCAACGGCAGCCCCGGAGAATACCGCCACATGTCCCAGCGATCGAGCAAGTCGTTGCGCGAAGGATGCGCTCCGGTATAACGCGCCAGATACGGCTGCGAGCACTCGGGACAAAGGCCAACGAGAGCCGTACGCTCTACGCGGGCGTTACATGATGAACACGCAAGGTACCAGGATGCCATGAGACGGGGTGGGTCTGTGAGAGAGGTGTGGGCGCAAACTGTGCGCCGTGTAACGATCAGGCAAGCGCATCGGTGGGCTCCCCATCTGCGGTCGGCGCGTCATTTTCAATCGGCACACCGAGGTGCTTCAAAATGCGCGTTGCGCTGGCCTCGGAGAATCCGGGAATCGCAGCGATGTCAGCGATCGCGGCTTCCCGCACTCCCTGCAATGATCCGAAAACGTGCAGAAGCGCCGATCGTTTTTGCGCACCGACGCCCGGTATACTCAGCAGTTCCGACGTCAGGGTGCGCAGGGACCGTCGCTTGCGATTGTACGTGATAGCGAAGCGGTGCGCTTCGTCGCGTGCCTGTTGCAGGAGCCGCAGCGAAGCCGCACGTCGCGACAACCGCACCGACTCGCTCCGCCCGACAACAAACACCTCTTCCTCACGTTTTGCTAAACTGACAACGGTCGTCGCGTCGAGCCCGAGCGCAACGAGCACGTCGTGCGCCACGCCGAGTTGTCCTTTACCGCCATCGATGAGCACCAGATCGGGGAGTGGTTTTTTTTCGTTGATCCTCCGCGTGAAGTATCGGGTCACCACCTCACGCATTGACGCGAAGTCGTCGGTACCCTCCACGGTCTTCACCGTGAATTTTCTATACTCACCCCGCTTGGGCCGTCCGTTCTCAAACCAGACGCACGAACCGACTGTGTCGGTGCCCTGTGCCGTTGAAATATCGAAACACACCAGCGATCGCGGCAGTCGTTGCAGGCCGAGGTCGCGTTGCAGGGAATACACGGGACTGGCCGCGCGTTCGTCGGCTGCGTCGGTGGTGAGCTTCAACTCTTCCAGCAGGTGACGGGCATTCTGTTCGGCAAGGGCGATCAGTTCCCGACGCGGGCCGCGCTGCGGCACCGCGATACGACAGGGATCAAGAGCGATCTCGAGTGTCTCACGATCTGCCGGGTCAAACGGCATCAGCAACTCACGGGCTCGCGCCGCGTCCTGCCGATACGCTCCAGCTAAATATGCCGACAGCACAGCAGCGTCTGCTTCGTCCTCCGCATTATTCAGCAGGCATTGATCACGCCCGACCAGCTTGCCGTCGCGGATGCGCAGCACCACGATACAGGCGTCGTCGCCATCGCGTGCGTAGCCGATGACGTCCCGATCGCCACCCTCGACCTGCACAACTGCCGTTGGCTCCTCCATGCGCGTGAGATGCCTGAGCGCATCGCGCAACTCGCGCGCGTGCTCGAACTGCAGCGCATCGGCGGCGGCTTGCATGCGCTGCGTGACCCTGGCAATCACCTCTGACGTACGTCCGTCGAGAAACAGCACGACCTCATCGATCATTGCCCGGTAGTCCTGCTGCGTTTGCAGCAGAGCACATGGAGCCTTGCACCGGCCGATGTGATAGTCGAGACAGGGGCGTTCGGGGACCTCTCGCAGCAAATCGTAGTGACAGGAACGCACCGTGAAAATCCGATTCACCACCGCCAGCGCTCGGCGCATCTGGCCAACATCAGTATACGGTCCGAAGTACCGGGCGCCGTCGCTGTCGAAGCGGCGCGTCACGAGCACACGCGGAAACGCTTCCTGCACTGTGACGACGATGTACGGGTATGACTTGTCGTCGCGCAGATGAATATTAAACCGCGGCTTGTACTCCTTGATCAGCGTCGCTTCAAGGACGAGGGCATTTGCTTCCGTCGGAACGACAATCGTATCCAGTGAAGCAATCAGGCGAACAAGCCTGGTCGTTTTCGCACTGTTTGCGATCTCCGGAGAAAAGTAGGAGCGCACGCGTGAACGCAGGTTCTTCGCCTTGCCGACGTACAGCACCACGCCAGCGGCATCTTTCCACAGATAAACACCTGGACCATCCGGGAGATGGGCAAGCTTGACCGCAACGGCCTCAGGAACGTGAATAGTCACCCACGCAAGATAGCCACATCATCGCACGGCCCGCCCCGCGCTCCGCAACACCTCACGACGTGACGCGTTCGAAGACCCGGGAGACGATGGCCCGCGCCTCGGGGACTCCCAGTGCCCACGTGATGATCCCGTAACCCACGGAGTACACGCCCAAGGCGGCAGCGCTGAGTGCGATCCGCGCAGGCTGCCCAAGGGCGTCCAGGAGGAACCAGGTGATGCCTGCGGCCGCTCCGGCCGCGAGAACGAGCTTGAGCAGCGCCAGCGATTCCAACGAAGCGTCGCCGACGCGCCGGCGAACCGCAGCTTTAAGAAGCGTGAATTCGACCCACGCCGCCAACCCTGAGGCGAGCATCAGGCACGCAACGCCGAGTCGCTGATCAATCTCGGGGTGGCTACCGATCCAGTACGCGGCAGACCCACCCATTATCAGGCTCAGCGTCACGCGTGTTGCCGCGTATCGTTGCGGCGTTCGTGCATCCTGCAACGCGTAGAGCGCACTCGCATACAGCCGTCCGAGTGTGGCAGCGAGCAGACCGACACCGGCACCACCGAGAGCCATCCACTGCCACTGGACTTCTGCGGCACCGAAGGCGCCACCCAGCAGTACAACACGTGCGATATGGTCGCCCAATGCAATAAACGCGACCGCTGATGGTACCACAAAGAAGGTGATGCGGGCCAATCCCTGTCGCAGGCGCGAACGCACTCGTGCGGCGCCTTCCGCGTCGTCTGAGGCTTCGCCAGACATGGCCGGGAGCTCTGCGGCGCTCACGGCCATGCCGAAGAGGCTCACTGGGAGCATGTAGATTAATTGGGCATTGCTGATGATCGACACCGACCCTTTGATCAGGAATGACGCAATCATGCTGTCGAGAAATCCTGCGATCTGTGTGATGCCACGCCCCGCCACCACGGGTACGAAGTTCCGCAGCACCGTGCGCACATGTTCGCTCCGTCTGCCGAGCGACACGCGGAAGGGCCCGAGCACCTTGCGGACCGTGGGCCACTGAATGCCAACCTGCAGCGCACTACCAATCACGCTGCCCCAGGCGACCAAAATCACCAGCTCCTCGCGGGTCACGCGCGCCCCACCAGCCAACATGACTCCGATCATGGCCATGTTCCATACGACGGGAGACACGTACGACAGCAGAAATCGACCGTGGCTGTTTAACACGCCGAGACACCAGGCGGAGGCAACAAAAAGACCGGCGCCAGGAAACAGGATCTGCAAAATGCGGACGGTCAGCGCTTTCGTATCTGCGTCGAACCCGGGGGCCAACACCTGAACCAACAGCGGCGCAAGCAGCACGCCGAGCAACACGATTGATGCGGCGGCCAACGCTGCGAGTCCGAGCACGGCACCGGCAACCTCGGAGCGCTCTGTATCGGAGCCGCTGACGCGGAGCCTGGCGTACACGGGAATGAACGAGGCAGACAGGACCCCTTCACCCAAAAGGTTCTGCAGCATGTTGGGAATGCGCAGCGCCAGGTTAAACGCATCGGCCTCAAGGCCAACGCCAAAATAGAACGAGAAGAGACGCAGGCGAACGAAACCAAACAGTCGGCTCAACAAAATCCCTGTGCCGACGGCAAGTGATGCTTTGCCGGAGCTGTTCCCGCGCGGCGGCGAGCTCACGCCGACTACGTGGTCGGCAGGCCGGACACCAGCGCTTCGGCGTGACGCCGTGCTTCGCTCCGCATCGCCTCAACCAGCGTAGGCCCGTATCGTACCAGTAGCGGAATAAAGCTGTGAGCGCGCTCCTGACGCTTTCCCTCGGGAAAAAGCGCACCGCGTGCGACGGCGAGCTCACGCAGTACCTGCGCTTCGCGCTTTTTGACTGCGGCCAGCAGTCGCCGCTCCAGACGGTCCACCCTGAACGTCATGTTGCGCACCGCGCCGTCAACGACGCGTGGATCGAGCAAACCATCCACGGTGTCCTTCACCTTCTCACCCTGCGCGTGTGTACTCGTTCGCAGTGCCACCAGCTGAGTCAACGCATCATCAGGCGCCGCCCGTTTGGCGATCTTTCTGCTCACCGCATGCTCATCGGCCAGATCGCTCCACTCCACTGAATAACGCGACAGAATGCGTGCGACGTCAGGCTCGAGAACGGTCCCTGACCACCGCGGCACACCGAGCGGCTGAGCAAGATCAAGCGACTCAGCCACGGCGCTTACCTGGGCGAAATACGCCAGCTCGCCCGGACCAGCGACATAGGCCACCGTCGGCAGAAGCGCGCGTTCCACCACCGGACGCAGCAGCACATTGGGCGAGAGCACACCACCGCGCGACAGCACCGCTTCCCAATTCGCCAATGGCACACGTGCCTTGGCGTCTGCTGTCCGGGAAAAGACCAGCGAGAGATCGTGCATCAGCGCGACTTGCGGTGTAAAGCCGTGCGCCCGCAACGCAACATCGCGCTCCGCCAGCGCCTCAGCGACATGGGCACCCGACTGCAGCGCACGCTCCAACGTAGGGCGCGCCGCGCGAGCGACGTCACTATGCGATGCGTCGAGCACAGCTATTCCCAGGGGTTCAAGCAACGAGCGCAGGAGCGCGACGTACGCGTCACCGACGGTCGCGTCGGGGGAATAACATCGTTCCACAGTCGCCAGCACGGCGGGATCCAATGCCGAGCCACACGCGGCACGGAGGTCATGCATCGCGCTCAGGTCGCCCAGCGGTACCAGGCTCATCGGCACCCCGTCTGTGGCTGCGCGATCGAGAGCCACACGCACCGCCCCTTCATTCGAGCGCAGCCACACGAACGATGCTTCAACAAAATCGGCGTCGTCTGTCGCCGCCCAGAACACGGGCGCTGCGGGAAGTCCGGTCGCGCGCTCCAATGCATCCGCAAGCTCCAGCGCCGAGAGCGCCTTGCTTAACGTATACAGGGGGCCACCAAAGAGACCGGGCTGCTGACCCGTTGTGACCACCACGCCCGAGCGCGCTGCGACCCGGGATAGGCGGGCCGTTGCAGTGCCCGCTCCACCCAGAGCGTCCTTCAGCTGAACGTGCCAGTTGGCGGGTGCAGAATCAGCAGTCGCTCTGATGCGCTGCTTCCATTCGTCGGCGGACTGCGGAATGGGAGTGTGCCACGCCGTCGGCAGCGTACCCGCAAGACCTGCCAGGGCCAGTGCTCCGCCGCCTAACGAGGTCGTCAACACCACAGGTTCGGTGCTCATTTGTGGTACGGTTCTCCGCGGTGTATCGTACCGGCTCGGTAAAACTGTTCGGTCAGAACAAGGCGCGCCATCTCATGCGGAAGTGTCCACGGTGCGAGGGACAGCCGCTCAACACGATCGAAGACGGTGGTGTCGATGCCCCAGGCGCCGCCGATCACGAAAGCCACGTCATGCGCACGTTCCTGCCGCTCGCTCATCCACTGCGCAAATTCAGCAGATGTGCGCGACGTACCCGACGCGTCGCAGAGCACAACCTGCGCCGTACCCGCGCGCTTGGCGAGACGCTCCGATTCCCGTCGACGGACGACGGCGGAGTCCCGGTCTGACACCTCACGCACTTCGTACACCTGCAAGGGCCAGTATCGACCGGCACGCGACTCGAACTCCTCGATCGCCGCCGCGAGACCGGGTGCTTTCGGTCGGCCAACGCAGACAATCATGAACTTCACGCCGCGTCCCGACGGACGCAGCGGCGGCTGTGCAGTTCAACACCACACACATCGACACCAGCACGTACTGCTGATCACGCGTAGATGCCGCGCAGTCTGTGGACCGTGGCCACGCGACTGATCGACAACATGTAGGCAGCCGTCCGCATATTCACTTTGTGCTGCTTCGACAGCGCGAGCACATCGCGAAAACCCTTGACCATGATGTTGCGCAGCCGATCGTTCACGGTGTCTTCGTCCCAGAAGTAGCCGCCGCGATCCTGCACCCATTCGAAATACGAGACGGTCACACCACCGGCGTTTGCGAGAATGTCCGGAATCACGAAGATCCCCTTCTCGTCGAGGATTGCATCCGCAGGCGCGGTGGTTGGTCCGTTCGCACCCTCGCACACAATCTTTGCGCGAATCCGATCGGCGTTCTTGCGCGTGATCACGTTCTCGAGCGCCGCGGGCAGAAGCACATCGACGTCAAGCACGAGCAGGTCCTCGTTCGAAATCGGATCGGCCTTGGGGTATCCCTCCAATGAACGATTCTGCTTCACGTAGGCGATCGCGTCATCGACGTCGATGCCCGCGGGATTGTAGCAGCCCCCGGTGCGATCAGAAATCGCGACAATCTTGCACCCTTCGCGCGACAGGAGTTGCGCCGACACCGATCCGACGTTGCCGAACCCCTGGATAGCGATCGTCGTGCCCTTGGCGCTCATGCCAAGATGCGCCAGCGCTTCCTTGATGACGACCATACAGCCTCGACCGGTCGCTTCACGTCTGCCTAACGAACCTCCCATTTCCACCGGCTTCCCGGTGGTGACCGCGTTGACCGTGTGGCCCACCCGCATGGAGTAGGTGTCCATCAACCACGCCATCACGCGTTCGTTTGTATTCACATCAGGTGCCGGAACATCCGAGTCGGGCCCCAGCGTGTTGAAGATCCCGGAGGTATACCGCCGAGTGAGCCGTTCCAGCTCGCCGACGCTCATCGACAGCGGATCACAGATTACGCCGCCCTTGGCCCCACCAAACGGCACGTTGACGACCGCACATTTCCAGGTCATCCACGCAGCGAGTGCCGTGACCTCGTCGATGTTAACCTGCGTGTCAAAGCGAATACCACCCTTCGCGGGCCCGCGGGATGTGTTGTAGAGGACTCGGATTCCCGTGTACACCTCGATTTCGCCATTGTCCATCATGACCGGACAGGCGACAATGATTTGTTTCTCCGGTTTGCGCAGCACCTTGTATAGGCCCGGCTCCAGATCCAGCAGTTCGGCCGCGCGATCGAAGCGGGACATCATCGCCTCGAATGGATTGTCCTCGTTGAGAAAACGATCCTTATCGGGCTGAACAATTGCGTTTGTTGGGAGGCGCAGATCAGTTGACATCAGATTCGTTGAGCCGGTCGCAGGTCATAGGGGGACAGCGGGCATGAGGCGATCCAGACGAGAGGCGAGTTCCGACGCTCCTGCAGTCACCACGATGCGCTGAGAAACATAGTAGAAGCCCTCCGCCCCGCGAGGCCACAGAGCGCCTAACTTGACGGCATCCTTCAACGTACAGACGATCATATCGTACGTACGTCCTTGCTCAGCAAGGCGCAACGCGTCCTGAGCGCTGAACCGGTGATGATCCTTGAACAACGCCGGCGTTGCGTCAGCACCCAGCGCCTCCACCTGGGCACGGAAGGCTGCAGGATCTCCGACCCCCGCAATCAGAAGTACGCGCGCTCCCTTCAGAACGGTCAGTGGCAATGACGGACCACCGGGTGGCCACGTGTTCAACCCCGCCGGCTGGATCTCGGCGACCAAGGGAGGTGTTCGCGACGCCGCCCCCGCGATTCGGAGGACCTCGGCGACCTGAGCACGACCCGCCGCCTTTCTTGTCACGACCACCAAATCGGCGCGCGCCAGGTGTGAGAGGGGTTCGCGCAGAGGGCCTGCCGGCAAGCAGCGCGACGCCATGCGGTCTGCGCTGAAGAGGACGATGTCGAGGTCACGGCGGATGCGGCGGTGCTGAAAGCCATCGTCCATGATTGCCACCGTACACCCCGCCGCCGCGGCACCAAGAATCGATGGCAGCCGGTCGCCGCCGCCGTTTGCGAAAACCGGAACATCAGGAGCCAAAACCTCATGCACCATCTGCTCATCGCCGCCATAGCTGCGCAGTATGATCGCCGGCCGGCTCCCACGCGCAGCACACTCACTGGCGACCAACGATGCGAACGGTGTTTTCCCAGTGCCACCAACAGAGAGATTGCCCACTGAAATGGTCGTGATAGGCGGTGTAACGACGCGGAATAATTGCCGATCGTAGGATGCGTTGCGTGCCGCCACCGTCAGTCGAAAGACCTGTTCCACTGGCCAAAGCGCCCCCCGCGCCCCCCGCATCGCGGCGCTGGACCCGAACCAGAGCGCTTCGAGCCAGGCCCGGTCAGACATCGTCTGGCTGGCAGACGTTAGCGAGGTTGCTATCGACAACTTCGGTGAGCTCGGCGCCGTTCTTCGACGCGCTGCTGATGCGGTCCGAAAAACGTACATGGACCTTTGCGAACGGCTTCGGAATCGTCAGGCGATCCCAGCTGTTGAGGCGCCAAAAGCGGTTCGCGCTCGCCCCCATGGCCACGATCGGAGCGCCGCTCCTGATCGCGGCAGCTGCGGCGCCGGGCGCGGAGATCCGGCGGGGACCACGAGGACCATCCGTGGTAAATGCCACGATGAGTCCCTCACGGAGCAGTCGCACCGCCTCGAGCAGAGCCCGCGCGCCTCCCTTGCTGCTTGATCCTCTCACCGTTCCGTATCCCAAAGACACCATGACGCGCGCGATGACCTCGCCGTCAGCGTGCGTGCTGACCATGGGAATCAGCCCGCGGCCTCGCTGGGACCACAGCAGAGGAAGGATTTCACCGTGCCAGAGGACAATCACCAGCGGACGGTTGGTGTCCACGTAATCATCCAGAACGCTCACGCCCTCTTCACGGATGCGCCAGGTTGACGCCAGGATCCGCAACACGGCTGATGCTGCAAGCGCGAGCGCGACAATCTTCGCACGGCGCCAGCGGGATTCTCCGCGATTCACAACAACTGTAAAGCCATGGTCGCCACGCGGTGCGCGGCACCGGCAGTCCCCAGCTTAGCGCGCACGTCGGCGAGTCCGGCGACCTGTGTCAGATGCTCTTCCGACGTGGTGTCCAGCAGCCTGTCCAGCATGACCGCCGCAACTTCCGGCTCGAACGCGTCCTGCACCAGTTCGGGGGCCACCTCACGGCCCGCCACGACGTTCACAAGCGCAATGTGGGGTATCCTGACCCATCGGCGGGCGAGCGCGTAGGTAATCGGACTCGTGCGATACACCACCACCTGCGGGCAGCCTGCGACGGCCGCCTCGAGCGTGGTCGTGCCGCTCTTGCATAACGCGGCGTCGGCGGCGCGGAGTACCGTGAACGACGCATCACGCACCAGTGGATATGGGCAGCGGGCACGGTCCACATCAACGGTCGGGGCCACCGACACAATCACCCGGACATCGGGTCGCAGTGCACGCACGGCTTCAGCTGTCGCAACAAAATCATTCAAGTGGCGGTCCAGTTCCTGCTCCCTGCTCCCGGGGAACAACGCGAGCACCGGCTCCGCCCCCGTCACGCCGAGTTGCGCGCGCGCCGCAGCGCGGGTGGGGAGATCCTTGGCACGATCCAGCAACGGATGACCGACGAACGTTGCGTCGATGCCGTGCGCGCGAAGGAGTGGTTCTTCGAAGCCGAGGATCGGTGCCGCCTTCGTGATAAGCTGCGCCAACTTCGGAAGTCGGCCGGCCCCCCAGGCCCACACCTGCGGCGTGACGTAGTACAAAACCGGCACGCCATATTTTTTCGCACGCGCCGCTACCCTCATATTGAAACCGGGGTAATCGATCAGAATCACCAATCCGATTGAGCCGCTGGCCAATCGCGCATCGAGTGCGCGCAGCAACCGGTAGTGATGCGGCACCTTGCGCAATACCTCGACGAAGCCCATGACGGCCAAACGACGGGCATCTTCAATAATCTGCGCACCTTCCGCTTGCATTCCCGCTCCGCCCATCGCCACGATCCCGACGTCTGGGCGCATCCGGCGCAGCTCACGCACCACCCCCGCGCCGTGCAGATCACCAGACGCTTCCCCGGCGATCATGAGAATGCTACGCACCGGTGGGCTCCGGTTCAGACATCAGGTGTTGCTGGGTGCGCTCGATTTCGCCGACGATCCGCAGCGCCGCTGCGAGCGCGTCACGCCCGTCCTCGCCGCTCACGGCCACAGGAGCCTCGCCACGAACCGCCGCAACAAAACTTTCGAACTCAAGACGCAGGGGTTCACCTTCCGGTGCGGAGAGTGGAATGCGTTCAACAAATGCCTCCAGCGCCTGAGGCGCGAGAGCCAGTGCCGCCAGATCCACATCTCGCTTAATGCGATAGAAATCGCCTTCCCCGCTGGCGAGATCGAGTGACAGGTACCCCGATTGCTGGAAGATCCGCAGCTTACGCATTCGATCCCGCGATACTCGACTGGACGTGAGATTTGCCACGGCTCCGCTCTGAAACGTGATGCGTGCGTTGGCAATATCCACGAACGGTGTGAGCACCGGAATTCCGGCAGCCGCCACCGTCGCGACCGGGCTTCGAATCAGCGTCAACAGAAGGTCCAGATCATGGATCATGAGATCCAGCACCACCGCCACGTCTGATCCGCGTGGATTAAACGGTGCCAGGCGATCACTTTCCACAAACCTCGGCTGATCCACATACGGCAGCGCGGCGCGAATAGCCCTGTTAAACCGCTCAACGTGTCCTGTTTGAATGAGCGCCCCGGTATCGCGTGCGAGTTGCAACAGCGCATCGGCCTGCTCAAGGGTTTCCGTCAGTGGCTTTTCAATCAACACATGTTTGCCGCGCGCGACGGCCAGCGTCGCAACGTCGAAGTGTGCTGGCGTCGGCACGGCGATGGTCAGTGCGTCGCACGCGTCAATCAACGCCTCCAGGTCGGACCAGGCCTTCACGCCGAGCTCGGCGGAAACTTCGGCCGCCCGTTCGGTGCGCGCCTCGTATACGCCCACAAAGCTCACATGTTCAAGATCGCGCATGATGCGCGCGTGATGAAAGCCCAGAGCCCCGGTGCCAATGACACCGATGCGAACCCCCGCGTCGCCGGTCAGACGGCCGTTCCCCGCTCGGATACTTCGAGGAACGAAAGGAAGTGGTCGATCTCGGCCATCGGCTGCAGTTCCGCGCGGGCGCGTTTCATCGCCTGCGTCACGTTGAGCTCCGACCGGAAGAACATGCGATAGGCGCGCTTCAACTCCCGCACTACTTCCTCGGGGAAACCGTTACGCTGCAAGCCGACGCTATTTAAACCATACAACTTAACTGGATTGCCCACCGCCTTGATGTACGGCGGAACATCCTTGGCTACACGTGAACATCCGCCCACAAAGGCGTAACGTCCGATGCGGGCAAACTGATGGACGGCGACGAGTCCGGATAACGTGGCGCGATCTTCAATAGTCACGTGCCCGGCCAGTTGCGTGCCGTTCGAAATAATGACTCCATCGCCGAGGTGACAATCGTGCGCGATGTGCACGTACGACATCAGAAAGCACCCCTTTCCGACCGTGGTCGTGAACGAATGCGATGTGCCCCGATTGATGGTGACGTACTCCCGCACACGTGTTCCCTCACCGATTTCCACCCAGGTCTCTTCACCCCGGAATTTGAGATCCTGCGGATCACCGCCCACAATGCTGCCGCTGCCGATCGTGACGTTTGCAGCTAAGCGCACATTGCATTCGAGCGTGGCACGCGCTGCGATCACGCAGCCATCGCCCACGGTTACGTTATCGCCGACGAGGGCGAACGGGCCAATCGTCACATCCGCACCGATGTGAGCCGATGGCGAAATAATCGCCGACGGATGGATCGTCATGGTGCTACCGGTCACGGAGCATTGCGGACATTTCTGCTTCGCAGGCGAGCTGTCCCTCGACGCGCGCCTCACCCTTCATCCGGCACACAGCGCCACGGAGTTGCAGCACCTCAAGTTCGAATCGGAGCTGATCGCCAGGCCTGACGGGTCGCCGCCATTTGACACTGTCGAGCGCAGTGAAGTAAACAACCTTGCTGTCCGGATCGGGAACCGTGCCCATCAGCAAAATCCCCCCCACCTGCGCCATCGCCTCCACGATCAACACCCCCGGCATAATGGGATGCCCGGGAAAATGTCCCTGAAAAAACGGCTCGTTGATGGTCACGTTCTTGAGACCGACGACGCGCTTTCCGGCCTCGTATTCCAACACGCGGTCGACCAGCAGAAAGGGATATCGATGTGGAAGGACCCGCATAATTTCAGCAATGTCAATCAATTGACTCTCCTTGTTCGCCTGCTTAACCAATTCGCGTACCAGACGGATGGTCCCCGCATGGCTCGGACGATGGGCGACGATCCGCGCACGGACGGGACGTCCGGCCAGTGCCAGATCACCCACACAATCCATCGCCTTGTGCCGCACAAACTCGTCGTCCCACCGCAGAGTATTTCCCACAATGCCCTCTGCGTCCAGCACCAGCGCATTGTCGGTTGATCCACCCTGAATCAAACCCTTCGCCCGAAGGCTTTCAACTTCGTGGGCAAACCCGAACGTCCGCGCATCGGCCAGTTCGGAAGCAAACATATCCCGAGTAATCCGATAGCTCCCGTGCTGACGTCCGACCAGCGGATGCGGGAAATCGATGGTGACCTCCAGATCAAGATGGTCCGACGGGTGCGCCTCGTACCATGACTCGCCGTGCTCCAACCGAAATGCTCGTTCCACCCGCAGCGGCGACTGGGTCCCTCCGTGCTCCACCGGACGCGCCGAACTCAGGGCGCGAAAATAGGGACCCGAACTGCCATCCAGAATGGGGGGCTCTGCCGCATCAAGTTCGATCACCAGATCGTCAATGCCGTGCGCCGCAACGGCCGCCATTACATGCTCTATCGTGTGAAGCGCAGCAGCCCCCTCGCCGAGTTGGGTCCTGCGCTCGCTTTCGATGGCCATCTCAATAGAGGCGGCCACCTCGACGCCTCCCTCCAGATCGACCCGACGGAAGCGGATGCCGGTACCAGGGCTCGCCGGTAAAAAGCGGAGCGTGCACGTCCGTCCCATGTGCAGACCCACTCCACTGATCTCCTGGGCCGCACGAATCGTCCACCGGCTCACGATGGCGCGTCCTCTTTACCCACCAACCGCTGAATCGATTGCATCATGCCAGACAGCTTAAACAGCGCGGCGTGTGCGCGCAGCGCCTCACGGTGCGGCCGCGCGGGATACCCCGACCAGGTCTCACCCGGGGGAATATTGCCGAACACTCCGGCCTGGGCGGCGAGTCGTGCCCCCGCCCCGATCGTGACGTGCCCCGCTACGCCCGCTTGCCCGGCGAGGATCGCGCCGTCGCCGATGCGAACCGAGCCCGCAATGCCAACCTGCGCCATGATCAGACACAACCGTCCAACCCTCACGTTGTGCGCCACGTGCACCAGATTATCAATCTTGGTCCCGGCGCCGATCACGGTGTCATCAATCGAACCACGGTCGATCGTGCTGTTCGCTCCGATCTCCACGTCCTGCTCAATGATGCAGCGCCCAACGTGGGGAATCTTTTCGTGCGCTCCGTTGCTGAACACGTACCCGAAGCCGTCGCTGCCAATCCTGGCACCGCTGTGCACGATCACACGGTCGCCTAACGAACTACCGGCGTACAGCACGACATGTTCATACAGCTGCGAATCGCTGCCGACCTGGACCCCGCGTCCAACCACAGCGTGGGCGGCAACGTATACGCGATCGCCGAGGTGAGCGCCGTCGCCGATCACGGCGAACGGTCCGATGGAGACGTCGGAGCCGAGTTCAACATTCGCCCCAACGACCGCCGAAGGGTGCACCCCGGGCTCCACCCGCGGCGAGACGTACAACCACGGGAGCAGGCGCAGCATGGCCTCCTGCGGGTTCTTGACGAGTATCCGTGCCCGCGACCGCGGCGCCACACCAGCAAGTTCGGGCGACACGAGCAAGATGCCGGGGCCCTCTGCCGTGACCTCCTCCGCATACTTCGCTGAGGAAAGAAATGCGAGCATCGACAGATCGGCGCGATGCAGGGGGGCAACGGCACTGATTGCAACATCACCATCACCCTCCAGCTCTCCCCCAACGAGTTCCGCAACGCGTCGAGCGGTGAGAGTCCGGCGCTCCGCCAGTCCCTCACCGCTCATGATACCGCTCGATCGAAGAGCGGTCACACCCCTCCGGGCTTCTTGACTCCAGCAGGCTTGGGTTTGGCGCCCAACACATCCGACGAGTCGGCCTTCGTTGCCAGGGGGATAGGCTTCAGCCGGCGAATCACCTTTTCGGTCAGGTCCAGATTTTTATCTGCAGCAACGATGACGCCGTTAGCTGCGATGTCAAAGATGAGCGTGTAGCCGTCTTCGGCGCGAATGGCATCGAGCGTTTCGCGGATTTGCGCCATGATCGGACGAGACAGCTCGGCCTGACGCTCCTGCATCTTGCTGTCCAGCTCATCTGCGCGACGCGCAAAGTCCGTCCGCTTGTCATTGAGCGCCTTTTCGCGCGTTGCGCGCTGCGTCTCGGTCAGCGTCTTTGCCACCTTCTCGTACGCTTCGACCATGATCCGCAGCGAGTCCTGCCAGGCCTGAACCTGCGCCTGCATGGCCTCTCCCTCTTTCTCCAGTGCAGCCTGTGCCGCAGCGGTGCCAGGAGCTCGATCCACGACAATGCGCGAATCGATGTACGCAAATTTCTGCGCCTGCGCGCCAACTGGAGTGGATCCAAAGGCCAGAGCTGCGACGAGCGCAGCGGACAACACACGAGATAAGTTCATGAAACCGCTCCGTTGAAAGAACCTAGAAGAGCTGACCAAGCCGGAAATGTAATTGCCATTTGGGAGCTTTTCTCCCCAACGCGTCCAGACGGTCGAATCCGTACGCGTAGTCCAACCCCAACGGCCCAAGTGGCGTCACCGTTGACGCACTGATACCAGCCCCTCGCAGGAGGCGGGTTGGATCAAAGTCTCGCGGAGCCCTATATACGTTACCCGCGTCGTAGAAAGCCGCAACGTAGAGCGCCTGATTGAGGCGCAGGCCAACTTCAGCCGTTGTGGTCAAAAACGCCTTGCCGAACGAGGCGCGTTGTGCGTTGAAGGTCGTCGTACCCGTGATGTAGCCGTTGGGCGAGATCGAGAACTCATCGTATCCACGCAGGCGTTCGCCAAATTGCACGCCGCCCAGGGCAAACTCCTGTGAGTAGAAGAACGGCCCGGCGTCGCCCGAGAGAAGCCCGGTCTTGGCCGTCAGTCCCGCCACAATCTTGATGGGAGACGATCCCGGCCTGTCTCCGCCGAACTGCGCAAGCGTACTGAACGCACTCGCGTCACCGGTATACCGCTGGAAGGTCGACGTTCCGCCGAGCAGTCCACCATTGAAGCTGCTGGCAAACGAGTACTGTGCGCCCCCGCTGGGGAACGGCAAGTCGACGCGCGTGTCGTGCGTGACGGTGATCCCCGCCGTCGAACGGACAGATCGATTGCCGAACTCACCTCGTACATCACCTAACAAGCCACCGGTGCCAAACTGCACATTCTCCGCGCCGTAGGAGAGGAAAAGGCGCGTCCACCGGGAACCGGGAATCGGTACGCCGAACTGCAGCTGTCCACCCGTCCGCAGCGACCGTCCGATGTCGGCGATATTAAATCGTGACTGCGACCGATAGAGCGACACGGTGCCCGAAATAAACGATTGCTTAATCCGCGGGTCGCTGTACGACAGGTTGAAATCACTGATGTAACGGCCGAACTGCCACTGCAGGGAGCCGCGTTTGCATGTGCCAAAAAGATTCGGCTGGTCCAGCCCGATGAATCCACCGATGCCGGTGCCCTGCCCCATGGACGCACCGAAGTTGATATTGCCGGTGCGCTTCTCCTTGACGCGGAAAATCACGTCAACGTCGCCCGCATCATTCGCGGTGCGCGTATCAGGCGGAGGAATGGGCGTTTCAAAGAAGCCGAGATTTCCGAGGCTCTGGTAGCTGCGGATAAGCGCTTCCTGATTGAAGACCATCCCCGGCAGCAGGACCAGCTGATCCCGAATACAGGGTTCCTGCGTATAGTCGTTACCGAAGATCTCGACGCGATTCACGATGGCGGGCGTGCGCTCGTCCATCTCCCAACGCAGGTCAACGTAATGCGTCGAGTCGGGCGCGACGCGTCGCTCGACGATCGGCCGAACATTCGCGTAAATGTAACCTTCAGTGGCGTAGGCACTCTGCATACTGCCACGGGCATCGTCCCAGGCAGACGCATCAAAAACGCCGCGTGGCGTGGGCATGCGTCGGAAAAGGAAATCCGTAACGCGTGACGTGACAGGGCGCGGCTGATCGGTGAACGGATAAAAGCGACCGACGTCGTCCGTGGAGAAATGTTTGTTTCCATTGACCTCAAAATCACCGATCTGGTATCGCGGCCCTTCGTCGATCGCAACCTGGACCAGCGCCTTCCCGCGCTCACGATCGATGATGAGTGTATCATGCGCGACGCGGAAATCGATGAAACCCTGCTTCCCGTAGAGCTCCGGCAGCCGTTCAGCTAAATCACCGGCGTATGCGTCGTCGTCGAACTCCCCCTTTCGGAACCAGAAAAAGCCCTCGGGTCTGGTCTTCATCGACTTGGCCAGCACCTTGGAGGGAATATTCTCATTCCCGATAAACTGCACCCCCGAAATGGCCAGACGTCGGCCTTCGTCAATACGAAACGTGAGGCGCAGCACGCCGCTGTCGGCGACGACGGTGTCCACCGCGACGCGCGCGAGATAATACCCGTTCTTTTCGTACAGTGAGTCAATGCGATTCACCACGGTCGCAACACTCGAGGGATCGAGGGGGCGCTGCAGAGGCAGGTCCACACGATCACGAACCGCGCTCGCGGAGAGGCGAGACACACCGGTGACATCCGTCTCGACGAGCATCGGACGCTCCTTCACTTCGACAACGAGTACCGCAATGTTCGCGGTATCGTCGAGCTCGCACACCACTCCCACCGTTTCGTATTCCCCGGTCTCGTAGAGTTGGCGAATACCGCGTGAGAGCTGGCGAGCATTGAGCTGCAAACCGGCAACAAGCCCGGCGTCGGCCATAACAGTGAGGGCGTTCACTCGCGCATTACCGCGAACCGCGATCGAGTCAGGGGTGGCACATCGCCCCTGAATCGATGGGTCCTGCGCCCACAACGGGCCGGCTATGACGGTGGAGACCGCCAGACGGAAAAGGATTCGTGACATAAGCCTTGAATATACACAAACGAAGCGGCCGGGTTCACATGAACCCGGCCACCAGTTTGTCACCCCTGCGGGCAGAACGGATTACGCTTTTGGTGCGTCGTTGAAGACAAGAAACTGCAGTTTGTCCCCTTCGGGGGCGACATCAACCTCAATTTCCTCTCCACGAGCGAAGTCTCCCATGAGGATGCGCTCCGACAGCGGATCCTCAATGTACCGCTGAATTGCTCGCTTGAGCGGGCGCGCGCCATACTGCTGATCGTACCCGTGCGTCGTGAGAAAATCCGCCGCCGCGTCGGTCAGCTTGATTGTCAGGTCGGCATCCTCGAGCCGCTTGCGGACGTCCTTCAGCATGATGCCGACAATCTGCGCAATGTGCTCTTTCTGCAGCGGGTGGAATACGATGGTGTCGTCCAGCCGATTGAGGAACTCAGGATTGAAGGTGTGGGCCAGTTCCTCTTTGACCTTCTCCGCCATCCGCTCGAACGACGCAGTGAAATCCTGCGACGTGAAGCCCAGAGACTTGTTCTTCATGATGTCCCTGGCGCCCACGTTGGACGTCATAATCACCACGGTGTTCTTGAAGTCGATCACCCGCCCATAGTTGTCGGTCAGGTGACCTTCGTCGAGGACCTGCAGCAAAATATTGAAGACGTCGGGATGCGCCTTTTCGATTTCATCGAGGAGCACCACACTGTACGGCTTCCGACGAATGGCCTTTGTGAGCGTCCCTGAATCCTCGTAGCCGACGTATCCCGGAGGAGCGCCGATCAGGCGGGACACGGAAAATTTCTCCATGTACTCGCTCATATCGACGCGGATCAACGCCGACGCATCCGCGAAGAGAAACTTGGCCAACGAGCGGGCCAGTTCTGTTTTACCAACACCGGTCGGTCCGCAAAAGATGAACGAGCCGATGGGGCGCTTGGGGTCCTTGAGTCCAGCCCTGCTGCGACGAATGGAACGGGAAATTGCCCGAATCGCTTCTTCCTGCGCGACGACGGATTCGTGCAACTCATCCTCCATGCGCAGCAATCGGGCGCTCTCGGTCTCCTGCAGGCGCGTGACCGGAATGCCGGTCCAGCGGCTGACGATAAACGCGATCTCCTCCTCACCGAGACTTGGCCGGAAGGACTGGCGACGCTTCTCCCATTCCTCCTGCTTGCGGCGAATCTCCGACTGCAGTTCACGCTCCGAATCACGCAGGCCCGCCGCACGCTCGAAGTTCTGATCACGCACAGCGGCTTCCTTGTCGGCGCTCACCAGCTCAAGCTGTTCTTTCAGCTGCGTGACTTCGGGCGGCGGCACCTGTGCCGCGAGTCGCGCCCGGGCCCCTGCCTCGTCGATCACATCGATCGCCTTGTCGGGCAGAAAGCGGTCGGTGATGTAACGCTCAGATAGTTTAGCTGCAGCGACCAGACTGTCATCGGGAACAACCACCCGATGATGATCTTCATACTTCTGTCGCAACCCTTTGAGAATCTGGACGGTCTCTTCAACGCTGGGTGGTTCCACAATAACCGTCTGGAAGCGCCGCTCAAGGGCGCCGTCCTTCTCGATATATTTGCGATACTCGTTCAGCGTCGAGGCACCGACACACTGCAGCTCACCGC
The DNA here is from genome assembly GCA_041749115.1 of Gemmatimonadaceae bacterium. Taxonomy (GTDB): domain Bacteria; phylum Gemmatimonadota; class Gemmatimonadetes; order Gemmatimonadales; family Gemmatimonadaceae; genus JBGTBX01. The sequence goes on along the minus strand of JBGTBX010000153.1, from coordinate 13,156 downwards.
GTGCCAGCGCGGGCTTGAGCATATTGCTCGCGTCAATCGCACCTTCGGCGGCACCGGCGCCAACCAGCGTGTGCAGTTCATCAATGAACAGGATCACGTTCTTGTTCTGCGCGATCTCATTCATCACGGCCTTGAGTCGTTCTTCAAACTGCCCGCGGTATTTTGTTCCAGCGATGACCGCGGCCATGTCCAGCGACAGCACACGGTTGTCGCGCAGGCCATCGGGACATTCTCCCGTTGCAATAAGCTGAGCAAGCCCTTCGACGATCGCCGTCTTGCCGACGCCGGGTTCACCGATGAGCACGGGGTTGTTCTTCTTGCGTCGCGAGAGAATCTCCATCACGCGTTCGATTTCCTTGGCCCGCCCGATGGTGGGATCCAGTTGACCCTCCGACGCCAGCGTCGTCAGATCGCGACAAAAATGATCGAGTGCCGGTGTCTTGCTCTTCTTCTCTCCCTTGCTTGCCCCCGGTGGCGTTGGTTCTTTCGCACCTAACGAGCCCTGGCCCTGACCCGCGGCAGACGCGCCGGCGGACGGCATTTCAGTGCCGAGGAGCCGCAGCGTTTCGGTCCGGGCCGCATCCAGATTAATCCCGGCGTCTGTCAGGACCTGCGCGGCGATACCCTTCTCTTCCCGCAGGAGGCCCAGCAACAGATGTTCGGTACCAACGTAGGAATGCGACAACTCCCGTGCTTCACTCATGGCGAGTTCCAGCACCTTCTTCGCACGTGAGGTATATGGAAGGTCGGGAGCTGTGGTCGGACCCGCTTTCCCTTTCTTGACTGTGTCTTCGATCTTCTGCTGAATCTCGTCGAGATCCACGTTCAGATTCTGCAACACAGCCGCCGCCACACCACCCCCCTCGCGAATCAGACCGAGAAGAATGTGTTCTGTGCCGACGTACTCGTGATGAAGTCGTTGCGCCTCTTCACGGGCCATCTGCAGGACTTTGCGAACGCGCTCTGTAAAGTTGTAACCGTTCATGTCTCCCCTCGAAATGAACCCAACGTTTGTTACGCGGATGAATCAGATTCAGCGTGCAGCGCCTGACGTACGTAGCGCGCTCTCGCGATATCCGCGTCACCTTCGGCGAGGTCGCGCCCCTCTGCGTATGAGAGATGCGCACTCTGACAGAAAATCAGGAGCTTGTTGAGTGTGAACAAACTGGGTCCCTGGATCAGCTGCAGCCCCACGGCCAACCGCACCCCGCTGAGAAAATTCATCGCTTCCTCAAACGTCAGACTCCTCGCGTAGCGCAGCGTTCCATATGCGCGCCACAATTTGTCTTCGATAATATACCCCGCGTCGCGCCAAAGGACGCTCCGCGCTTCCTGCTCGCGTTCGATTACATGTCGCACAACTCGGGCCAGATGATCAGCGAGCTCGTCTTCGCTTCGCCCCAGTGTGGTCTGGTTCGAAATCTGGAAGAAATTGCCTACCACCTCGCTGCCTTCCCCGTATAAGCCTCGGTACGTAAGCCCCATCGCCTGAAGGCCGTTGAGCACCTTTCCGATCTCCTTGGTGAGCACGAGGCCCGGCAAATGGATCAGAACCGACGCCCGGAGCCCTGTGCCCACGTTCGTCGGGCAGGCGGTCAAAAAGCCGAAATCGTCGTGATATGCATACGGCACACGCGCCCCGAACTCACGATCAAGCTGTGTGATGGCTTCCACGGCTTTGGTCACGGCCAACCCGGCATACACGGCCTGCAGACGGAAGTGATCCTCTTCATTCACCATGATGCCCCGACCCGACCCGATCACCACCGCAGACGCTGCCTTGCCGCCACCTTGCTCGTCTTCCTCGGCGAGCTCCCGGCTGATCAAATGCCGTTCGTACAGGAGTGCTCTGTCGTTAGGTTGCAGTTCATCCATGCGCATCAACACCGCCCCTGACAGGGCCGACACGTGTGGAAGCGCCTCGCGGACAAACTGCAGCACACGGAGCCGTTCACCTGGACGGGCGCGCGTATTGAAGGCGACGCCGTCCACATTCCTGGCCAGTCGCACACGGGTGGACAACACGATGTTCGCGTGCTCCCCGGAGGCCTCAAGCCACCCGATCCCGCCGTCGGGCACCAAGCTGAGGTCAATCATGGCAGCGTCTGTATTTTGTCGCGCAGCGAAGCCGCCAATTCGAACTCCTCATTGTCGATGGCGCATCGCAGTTGCTCCTCCAGTTCTGCCACGGTACTCGCGCGCCCAAAAATCTCAGGCACAGGCGGTACGTATTTTCGACCCACATGCTGAGCACTGCCGTGCACGTGCCGCAGCAGATCACGCAGGCGCGCCTCGAAAGTTGCATAACACCTGGCACATCCCAGACGGCCGGTCGCTCTGAAATCGGAAAGTGCCATCCCGCAAAACGAACACGCGGTATCATCGGTTGCTTCACCGGCCGCCGCGCTCTTCTTGTGGACGTCCTGCAGGAATTCTCCCAACATGCTCTTGGGCGCCGACGCGACCGTCGTCTCAATGCCCCGCTGCATCGCACACTTGGCACACAGGTGTACGAGCGACACATCGCCCTGCACCACCTTGGTCAGGTGAACGCTCGCCGTTTCTTCACGACAGTCGTCGCAGAGCATCAGTGGGTCACCCCCTCTGTCTGGGATTGGGTCAACACACCCGCTTCCAGAACCAGAACGCGGTCGGCCCGCGCCGCAAGCGCCGGGTTGTGGGTGACCACAACCAGACCAAGTTCCATATCCCGTGCCAATTGCGCCAAAAGATCATGCAGCATGGACGCATTGGCATGATCGAGGTTTCCCGAAGGCTCATCGGCGAGAACCACCGCAGGATCGGTCGCAAGGGCTCGCGCCACCGCGGTGCGCTGCTGCTCGCCGCCGGACAACTCGGCGGGACGATGATGCATGCGTCCACTGAGACCCACCTGCGAAAGCAGTTCCTCCGCACGACTCCGAGCCTTTTTCTCAGCGGTGCCGGCGATGCGCATCGGCATCATGACATTCTCCAACGCCGTGAACTCCCTGAGCAAATGGTGGAACTGAAAGACGAAACCGATTTTTCGGTTGCGAAGTTCTGCGAGGGCTTCGTCGCTCAAACCTTCCACACTCGTGCCGTCGATCGTAACCGTGCCACGCGTTGGTTGATCAAGCGCCCCAAATACGTGCAACAGCGTACTCTTGCCCGCCCCGCTGGCGCCGACAATCGCGACCATTTCCCCACGCTGAAGCGTGAAGTTCACCCCGTTGAGAATGTTCAGCACCCCGCCGTCGCCACCGCGGAAGGATTTCACAATGCCCTGAGCGGTCAGAATGGACATCATCCGCTCCAGCGTACGCCAAGGACGCCGCCCGACGCTATTGGGCCCGCGGCAGAATAACCCGCGCGGACCACGCACTGCTCAGCGCTACTCATGGCGAATCGCCTCGATCGGATAGAGGCGCGCGGCCTGCGCCGCGGGATAGAGCGTGGCTAACCCCGCAATGGCCACACTCGCGAGCACCGTAAGCAACACGTCCATGAACTCAGTCGATACCGGAAGATGATCGATGAAGTACACGCTGGGGTCGAGCCGAACGAGCTTGTACTTACCTAACGCCGCAGACAGTGCAAGTCCCAAAGCCAGACCCGCCAGTGTGCCTGCGATTCCGATCACGAAGCCCTGCACCAGAAACACGCGACGCACCGACGCGCCGGTCATCCCCATCGCCTTGAGGATACCAATCTCTCGCGTCTTGTCGGTGACAACCATCGTCAGATTGCTGACGATGTTGAATGCCGCCACGAGCACGATCAGGAGCAGGATCACACCCATCGCGAGCTTCTCAAGCTTGAGCGCCTGAAAGAGCGAGGAGTTCTGTTCCTGCCAATCAACGGTACGGTACGGGTATCCGAGGCGTTCAGACAGACCTGCAGCCACGGCGGGCGCGGCCCATCGATCACGCGTGCGCAGCTCAATCCCTGTGACGGCGTCGTTCAACCCGGCCACTTCCTGCGCCGCGGGCAATGCCATATACAGGTACGCGTTGTCGTACTCGTACATCCCCGTGTCGAAAATCCCCGTAACTTCATACTGAATCTGCGTTGGTATCACCGCGCCGGTGGCGGCATTCACCTTGGCGATGCCTAACGTCGCGATCGAGACGGTGTCACCGGGATAGGCGTTCAGCTTAGCGGCAAGGAGTTTCCCCATCACCACACCCCGCTGCTTTCCGTCCGATGAGACAAAGCGAAAGTCACCCTGCGTCGCCCGTTCGCGGATACTCGTCACCGGATTGGTCTCGCGCGAATCCGGCTCTATACCAGCGATGTACGCTGTTTCCCCGAACGCATTTCCGGCACTGATTAATCCCTGCGTCTGCACGAACGGTGCGGCGGCCATGACCCCGCTGTCGGTCCGCACGCGCGCGAGCACACTGCGCCAATCCGGCATCGTAAGGTCCTGACCGTACGACAGCACGCGGACGTCCGGACTGCCAATCAGGATCTTTTCGCGCAAATCCTGCTGCAATCCGTTCATAACGCCCATCACGACAATGAGTGCGCTGACCCCCACGATCACACCACCAATCGCGATGAGGCTGATAAATGACAGCAACCGCGAACCGCGTCTGCTGCGCAGGTATCTCCAGGCAATGTCGAGTTCCAGCTTGCTCATTCGGGGCGCATCGTGGGAAAGAGGATGACGTCGCGAATAGTCTGCGCGTTGGATAAGTACATGAACAATCGATCAAGTCCGATCCCTACGCCACCCATCGGTGGCATGCCGTACTCCATGGCGCGCAAATAATCTTCGTCCACGCCACTCGCCTCATCATCTCCCGCGTCCCGAAGCCTGGCCTGCGCCTCGAAGCGCTGTCGCTGATCGATCGGATCGTTGAGTTCGCTGAAGGCATTCGCCAGTTCACGCCCGTTCGCAAACAACTCGAATCGTTCGGTGAGCCCGGGAACACCCCGCTTGGGTTTGGCCAAAGGCGAAAGTTCCACCGGATAGTCCACGACGAATGTCGGTGGTCCGATGCGCGATTCCACGAGCGACTGAAACATTTCATCCATCAGTTTCGGGCGACTCAAAGTCTCCACGTGATGAACCCCCACCCGCTGAGCAGAGTTCCGGAGATCCGCGTCATTCAGCGCGAGGACATCCGCACCTAACGCTGCATTGAGTGAGGGGAGCCATTCAATACGTGGGAAGGGCGGCGTAAATGTGGGCACGTCGACAAAGGAGTCATCGGGAAGCAGCAAACGTTCTTCGGCCGTGGCCGTGTCTCCCGAGAGAACAGTCCTGACTGCCTCCGCTGCCCTGGTCAGCAAATGTTCCACGCGCGACATCATCACCGTGTAGTCGGCGAATGCCTCGTAGAACTCGAGCATCGTGAACTCCGGATTGTGTGTGCGATCAATCCCTTCGTTCCGAAAGTCGTGTCCGATTTCGTACACGCGGTCGAGTCCGCCGACCACGAGGCGCTTCAGATAGAGCTCGTCGGCAATCCGCAGATAGAGCGGCATGTCGAGGGCATGATGATGCGTGTTGAAGGGACGCGCCGAGGCCCCGCCGTACAACGGCTGCAGCACGGGCGTCTCCACCTCAAGGTAGTCCAACGCATCCAGCGCGCGTCGCAATTCCGACGTCATACGCGAGCGGGCCACAAAACGGCGCCGGACATCGGCGTGGACGGCAAGATCGGCGTAGCGCTGTCGGTACCGTTGCTCCGGATCGGCGAAGCCGGAGTGCCGGACCAGTCGGCCGTCGATGATTTCATCCTTGCCGTACGGCAGCGGGCGCAAGGACTTGGCCAGCAGTTCAACGGTTGCGACCTTGACGGTCGTTTCGCCGGTGCGTGTACGAAAGAGCGGACCGGCGACGCCGACGATATCGCCGATGTCATACAACGACAGTTGTTCGAAGACCTCGTCGCCGATTTCATCGCGGCGGAAGTACAGCTGAATGCGCGACGTGGCGTCGGCCATATGCCCGAACACCGTCTTTCCGTGAGGCCGCCACGCCACGATTCGTCCTGCGAGCGACACGACCGGACCTTCCGCGGCCTCCGGCGCCAACAAGCGCAGGGCGTCGGCGGCGGAATGTGTTGGTGCGTAGGAGTAGGCGAACGCGGGGACTCCGGCCGCCGCGAGATGGGCCAGCTTATCATGCCGCGCCCTGATCACAAAATTCACATCGTCGGTCACGCGCCCTCCACGGCACCAGCCCCAAATGTTTTGAGGTATGCTTCAATGAATTCGTCAATGTCGCCGTCCATAATCCGCTGCACGTCCGGGATCTTGAGCTCGGTCCGGTGATCATTCACCATCGTATAAGGCTGAAAGACATAGCTGCGGATCTGGCTGCCGAAGCTGACGTCGGACTTGGTGGAATCCAGCTTGGCTCTCGCAGCCAGTTGTTTCTCCAACTCCAGTTGATACAGCTTATTCTTGAGTTGTTTCATTGCCGTGGCCTTGTTCTTGAACTGCGACCGCTCCTGCTGACAGGAGACCACGATCCCACTTGGCATGTGCGTCAGGCGAACCGCCGAACTCGTCTTGTTGACGTGCTGGCCACCAGCGCCACTGGCGCGAAACGTGTCCAGCCGAATGTCTTCTTCTTTCAGGTCAATGTTGATCTCGTCGTCCACCACAGGATAGACAAACACGGAGGCGAAACTCGTGTGACGACGTGCGTTCGAATCAAATGGCGAAATGCGCACCAGGCGATGCACACCAGTTTCCGGACGAAGAAAGCCGTAGGCCGAGGCCCCTTTGATTTCCATCACCGCCCCTTTGATTCCGGCCTCTTCGCCCTCGGACATGTCAAGCAGTTCAATGGAATATCCTCGACGCTCCGCCCAGCGCGAGTACATGCGCATCAGCATCTGCGCCCAATCCATGGCTTCGGTCCCCCCGGCACCCGCCGCGATCTCGACCTGTGCGTCGCGCCAGTCATCACTTCCGCGCAGCAGCGACTTCAGTTCGAAGGCGCGCAGATCGCGTTCGAGGGCTTCCACCTCTTTATCCGCCTCGGCGTTCATCGCCGGGTCTGGATCGTCGGCGAGCAGTTCCTCAAGCTCCTGCGCGCTCACGATCCGCGCCAGCAAAGCATCCGACGGTTCAACCCAACCCTTCAGCTCGTTGATATCGCGCACCACCTTGCGCGCCCGGTCCTGATCATCCCAGAACCCGACGGCGCTCATCTGCACTTCGAGCGTCGCTACCGCGTCGCGTTTGGTTGCGACGTCAAAGATACCTCCGCAATTCATCAACTCGTTCGCGGTATTCCGCCAACGCGCGGTCGCGGTCGCTTTCAGCCATCGCAGAAACTCCGGGGGTCACCTAACGCGAGAGCCGCTCCCAACCGAGAACGGCTCCTTTGCATCATGCTGTCAAAATAGCATAGCGCGCAGCGTCGCTGCAGCCCCTTTACGCGCTAGAAGACGCGTCGACCCTGCGCGAGAATCTCGTTCAGTGCATCCTGAAAATGTGAGGTCGCTTCTGCGAATTCACGGCCGACCTGCTCAACGTATTCCTCGTAGCTCTTCTTTATCTCGTCGCGGAACAGGGGCTTGAGCGAACCATTTTTTATACCCTCCTCCCGCTTTTGCGGATTGTACGCGACCATGTCCGACACCAGCGCGCGCGCCAGTCGTCGAGCCTTCTGATTCGGGTCGTTGGAGAGGAACGGGTTCACCACACGACGCGCAGGGGTCGGCGCGACAGGTGACACGGCAGCGTTCTGGGCCGCAGTCGAAAACGGTGTTGATCGTCGCGGAGCCGCGCTCCCACTTTCATCGCCTCGCGCCAGCGAAGGAATCGAGTGCGGGACAGCCATTGGAGAATGGACCGGGGTTGGCGGGCGCAGCGAAGCGGCCGGAAACGTCGGCGTTCCAAACGATGGCAACGCATCCCCTCCCATCGCAGCGGAACGGCGCGGCGTTTCTGCCAGCGGCGCCTTGCTCACCGATCCCGCCAGCGCAGCCGGAGGAGGTGGCGACAGGTCTCTGCGCTCGGGCGGCAACGTACCAGTAGCTCGTTGCGTTGGCGTGGCGCCGGCGAGGGGCCGGGCCTCCGCCTTGGCTGCCACTGGCTTGCTGATGAGCTGGTCGGGGAAATCTTCACCCCAGGCGACACTCGCGCTCACCGGGATGATCCCGTTGCAGACCGAGCACCGTGCGCGTACAGACAATCCCGCGACTTTAGCCGGATCGATCCGAAAAACTGAGCGACAATCTGGGCATGCTACGTTCATCAGTCCTCAATCATGCTGATGGTCCGTCGAGCGCGTGGTGGGGTCTGTTCGGCCGTGGGCGTGGCCATGTCAGTGCGCCGATCCACGGAGTATACCGACCCGGTAAGGGTCTTGGCATACCCCTTCATCTCCGTGGCAAGCTGCGTGATCTGGCTAACCGAAGTGAAATGCCTGCGTTCGTTCGTCACAACGCCAATGGAAAGTGTCATCAGTGGGACGCGATGGAGCTGTCCCCTTCGGTCCTTGCCAAAAAAGTAGCCTGCGCGACGATCTTGCTCGGAGTACTGCAGGGGAATCAACTCATCGAACAGTTCAACGATCTCACTGCATATCACCGGGACACGGCCGCATGGAATCATAAACACAAAGTCGTCGCCGCCGATGTGACCGATGTATCCTTCTTCGCCGGCGTGGCCCTTGACCATGTCGTGGAGCAGACGAGCCAGCAGGCGAATGACCCCATCGCCGCAGTGGTAGCTGTACCGATCATTGAATTCCTTGAAGTGATCCAGATCGGCGTAGCACATGGCGAAGCGCTCCGTCGTGAACAGCCTTCGCTCGAGTTCGTGCTCAATCGCCAGCGTGCCGGGGAGACGCGTAGACGGGTGCAGGTTCACGTCGCGATCCGAGCTGCGCATCAGGGCATCGAGACGTGCGAGACACTCCGCATCGGTGATATTCTCGGAGATCGCTTCGTCAGCACCGGCCGCGAGTGCCGCGACGGCGTCGGGAGGGGTCGAGCCCACCAGAGCGAATGACGGCACCATGCCTGTGTACGAGTCGCGCTTGAGGCGCGCCAGCGCATCAAACGGGAGGTCGGTGTCGTCTCTGGCATCGAACAGCACAACGCGAGGACGACTCCGGAGCGCAACGTCCATCAGCTCATCGGCGCTCGTGAGGGTCAGCACAGTTGCGCCATGACGCTCCAGCCAGGTCTGAACCAGGACGGGGACGGTCCTCTCGGCGCACTGAAACACGACCGCGACGGGCGAAGACAAAGCTGCTCAGCGGAAGAAAGTGGAGGAACCGCGCTGCTGCGGGGTTATCCGCACGACGTAGAGTGGCACGTGCTGCGGAACTCGCAGACGTGCTCCAGCCCGGCTTGGTCCACCATTTCTGGCGGAGACATCCGGGCTCACACATCAGACGAATTAGCTCCACCGTGGTGACAACCGGCAACCTGCGTGTTTTGCCCGGGAAAAGAACCGAAGGGACTTCTAAAAGACCGCCCGAACGGAAAGGAAGGTGGGGGGCTGTCCGGCGTCGGCGGAGAGGCCGGTGAAGTTGCGCGCGAAATCGATGGTCAAGCGTCGAACGACGAATCCAATGCCGATCGCGGCACCCCCGGCAGCTGTCCCGGCGAATTCTCGCACGTAGCCGCCGCGGACGAAGACGGTGCCTTCCCACGCCAGCTCGGCGCCGACCCGCGGGAGCGGGCTGTCTGCGGGGAACTCGTCGAGGAGGTCGACCGCGGCGCTGATCTCGACGTCGTTGGCAACCTCGGTAGGCACCTTGTAGCGCACGAGCGCCCCGACCTGCAATCGCGTCGGAAGCGACTCACCCGTGTCGCCGCTGCCGTCGCGAGCTCGCGGCCCGACGTTTCGCACGCTCGCCCCGACCGATGCTTTCCACGGTGTGGGGAGGTCGTATTGGGCGCCGAAGTCAAAGGTGTTGGCTGAGGCGATGCGGGCGGGAATCGGCGGACATTCGCCGCTGCAATCGAACCGCGACTGCACAGCTCGGTACGTCATCCCGAGCCGAACTCCTCGCACGTCAACAGCATACGAGGCGCCGAGCGCAATATTACGGGGAAAGAGCTGACCGGCCGGCACGGTATCTGGGCCCGTGACCTCTCCGACTCCGAAATCCAGCACGTTCGCTGACAGGGCGAGGACACCGAACGACGTGCGCACAGACACGCCGAGCGCGTCACCCGTGCCGATTAAGCTTTGGCTGTGGTGGAGCGATGCGTGCACACCGGACGCCGTAGCAAGACCGGCTGGATTCCACCACACCGCGTCGGCTGATCCCTCCATGGACGCCATGGCCTGTCCCATGCCCACGGCGCGCGCTGACACGGGCAACAACAGGAACAGTGCCGCCTCCACCGCCTGTGCACTGACGGGGACGGAGGCCGAGCAGCCATATAATGCGAGTGCCGCACAAATCAGTTTACAGCGGCGTCGCTTCATCGATCAGAAGTATGGGAATACCATCGCGCACCGGGTATCGCACGTTGCACGACGCGCAGGTGAGTGAAGCCGGCTCCGCATGGAACTCCAGTGTTCCTTTGCAGCGGGGACACACGAGGATGGCGAGGAGGTCAGCAGGAATCGTCACGTGTCTGAATGATTAAGAGGATGAGTGGCTCGTGGATAAAAGGATGGTATTAGTTGTCACCGGGGAGTGAAAACCCGAAGCGCTCAAGCGCCGCCACATTCCGACGCCAGTTAGGCAGCACCTTAATCCACGTATCGAGGTACACCTTTCCGCCGACGAGTTCTTCGATCTTCTCACGCGCGGCCTGGCCAATCGCTCGGATCCGTGTTCCCTTGTGACCCAGGACAATCCCCTTTTGGCTGTCCCGTTCAACGTAGAGCACGACGCGAATGTAGATCGGGTCTTTCTGCTCATGAAATTCTTCAACCTGGCAGTGGATACTATAGGGGAGTTCGTCATCCAATTGTTCAAACACGGCTTCACGCACCATCTCGGTCACGAAAAAACGCATGCTCTGCGTGCTGGCGTCCTCTGTGCCATATAAAAAGGGGCTCTCGGGAAGCAGCTGAGCGATCCGGGTTTGCAGCGCACCGAGACCTTCACCCCGGAGTGCAGACACCCGAATGGTATCGGGGCCCCATGTCTCGGCATCGTGTTCAGGCAACGAGCCGTCCGCGCTCAGGTCGCTCTTATTGAGCACGGTGATGACATGTCGCAGGGGCACGGCGTCCTCGCCCAGAACGTCGGCGAGGGGCTCAGGCCGCGCGATCGATGCGTCGACAATATGGAGCACCACGTCGGCGTCGGCGAGCGCCGCGAGTGCGGAGGCACGCATGGCGCGATGCAGGGCGTAGCGCGGATCGAGCAGGCCTGGCGTATCCACCAGAATCATCTGTGCGGAATCCGCGACGAGAAGTCCGACGACATTCTGCCGCGTGCTTTGTGCTTTGGCGCTGGTGATCGCCAGGCGCTGTCCCATGAGCGCATTAAGCAACGTGGATTTTCCCGCATTCGGCCGACCGACCAGAGCCACGTGACCCGCGCGCGATGTGTGTACGCTCTGCCCATCAGCGGGTTTGGCAGCTGAATCAGTGAGGCCGGCGTCGCTGTCGTTCGCTGCGGATGGGACGGCGTCGTGGTCAGCTGGGGCGCTCAACGGCCCGTCCCACCACGATGGTAATGTTGTCGCTCCCGCCGCCGTCCAGCGCATCCTGGAGCAGCGACTCACAGGCCTCGCGCGCGCTGGTCATGGCGCCCAATCGGAGGGCGATCTGTTCGTCTGACACGTGCTTTGTTAAACCGTCACTGCACAGGAGGTGCACCATCCCCCACTCCGACTGCAGCCGGGTGACGACGGGTGCCGCCTGGTCTCCTCCGATGGCACTGGCGAGGATGTTGGATAGCGGAGTTCGGGCGGCTGCGGCGCGCGTGAGCACTCCCCGTTCTACGAGCTCTTCGGCAAGCGTCTGATCGCGCGACACCTGAGTGAGCGTGTCGTTTTGCCAGAGGTAGTGCCGCGAGTCTCCGACCTGCAACACGTAGTAGAACGGCCAAACACCCATGAAGAGTGTGAGCGTGGTCGCGGATTTACGTTGCTCGCTGGAGCGCATAGCAACGACGGCTTCGTGGGCACGCATGGCAGCCCGCTGGAGCTCGTCGATAAACTGCGCTTCAGTGTTCTCCGAACTGAGATAACACTTCATGCCTTCCGAGACATATCGCAGCGTGACATCGAGCGCGGTCGCGCTGGCTTTTTCACCGGCTTCGAGGCCACCGACCCCGTCAGCAACCATGGCGATGAACGCGAGGCGTTCTTCGTGGAGCGGGAGACCGTGCCCCTCGGGGAGACTGGTGGCGTGCAGCTGCACGCGTTTGTGAATGGAGGCGAGGAGGAACTGGTCTTCATTCGTAGCCCTGACTCGGCCGACGTGCGTGAGGCCGTGCACGTCGATCTCGTCGTCTCTGGGTTTGCGCGGGGTGTTCATGACCTTGGAAAGATGGGTCAGCGTGTCGGGATTCGCAGGTGATGGGTAAAAAAAAACGGGCCACCTTTTGAGGGGTGACCCGTTTAGGGGTGCCGGCGACGGCCTACTCTCCCGCGACCTCTCGGTCGGAGTACCATCGGCGCTGTAGGGCTTAACTGCCGTGTTCGGTATGGGAACGGGTGTGGCCCCTACGCTCTAGTCGCCAGCGAATGCAAGACACCTGGACGCCAAAGGGCACGTCTGGTGAAAAGACAGACAACGAAACTGGAGTTGATCGTGGTATTGTGGTCTCGCAGATCGCACATACTCTGCAGTGTTTGTAACAAAGGGTGAGTCAAGCCGCACGGGCGATTAGGACCACTGCGCTTGGAACGCGTTGCCGCGCTTCCACGTGTGGCCTATCGACGGGATAGTCTCTCCCGGCCCTTTAGGGGACTCAAGGTCCCTGGGAATGTTCATCTTGGAAGGCGCTTCCCACTTAGATGCTTTCAGCGGTTATCGCCACCGATCGTCGCTACCCGGCGTTGCCCCTGGCGGGACAACCGGGACACGAGCGGATCGTCCGACTCGGTCCTCTCGTACTAAAGTCCGCATTCCTCAACATTCCAACGCCCACGACGGATACAGACCGAACTGTCTCACGACGTTCTGAACCCAGCTCATGTGCCACTTTAACCGGCGAACAGCCGGACCCTTGGGACCTTCTCCAGCCCCAGGATGTGACAAGCCGACATCGAGGTGCCAA
>JBGTBX010000152.1:0-27876 GCA_041749115.1 Gemmatimonadaceae bacterium | reverse complement strand
CCCCGAGGTGCTGGAGAGTCTCGTGGTGGGGCAGGAGGTCGGTGGAGTTGCGGAGCGTGATACCCGTGTGGTTCTGTTCGTCCGGATGCGGGACGGTGTGCAGCTTGATGATGCGCTGCGCCAGACGATCAAACAGCGCGTGCGCGCGCATTGCAGTCCGCACCATGTGCCCCGTGTGATCGTGCAGGTGAACGACATCCCGCGGACGCGGTCAGGGAAAATCACGGAGCTGGCCGTGCGGGACGTCATTCACGGGCGTGACGTGAAGAACATCGAGGCGTTGGCCAATCCGGAGTCGCTCGCATTGTTCCGGGACCTGCCCGAGTTGCAGCTTGTGACCTGAACGAACTGCAGTGCGCCCAACCGGAGACTGCGGGCCGCACCGTCCTCCGTATGCGCGTTAAGCGCTCTGCCTAACGCGGCTTGGCGCTGTCGAACGCTTGTTGGTCAGTCCGGCGTGTCAGACCTCCGAACGGGGGGGGAGTGCGGTCCGAACGATCCTCACGGTGCGGCGCCTAACGAGGCAGCCGTCTTCTGGTGCCGGGGTCGCTGAGGCGCGGGTCCGAGACGATCTCCCGGACGCGCGAACCCACACGTTCCACCATCTGGCGCAGCTCCCGCTCCTTCGTTGACGCCACGTACCTCAAGATCGCGCGAGCGCCGAGGGCGGCGGCGCCAAACACGCCGATGGCCACCGGCCCCGCGATTGCTATGGCGGGTATGGCCCACGCCGCTCCCTTCCCGGCAGCCATAATGCCGCCGAACGAGGCCATGCCGATTCCGGTTCCGGCGCCGCCCGTCACGCCCCATAGGATGCCCTGCGACATTTGACGGAGGTCTTCGTACGCGCGAACGATGGTCTTGCCGTTGCGCGATGTAACGGTCACGCGCAAACGTCTCGGCACGGCGCTATTCGGACTCTGGTCGGCGTTGAACGTCAGCGTCCGGCCGAGCGCGGTCAGGGTGCCAAATTCGCCCACAGCGCGGCGGATCTCTTCGCCCGCCTCTTCCATCGCGCTTTGATTCAGCTCGCCCTCGATCGTCATTTCGAACTCCAGACGATCACGCACCTTGGCCCATTTGCCACGCTCCGAGATCATCGGTCCTTCGACAACAACGTTCAGCTGCGGGACGCCAGGTGTCGAACGCTCGGCCAGCGCCTGATCAACGAAACGCGGTGCAATCCCTGCATCTGCCGCCGCCGCGCGAACGAGATCCAGATTCATGCCGGCGGTGAGCGAGGGATCCACCGGAGTGTGGCGTGACGGAAGCGAGAGGGGAGCGACGTGGCCGGTCGCATCCTGCAGCACGGCCGCACGTTCCCACACTTCCCTCGCATCAGCGGACGAGAGCTTCGCCTGCGCCGGAACATCCCGCAGATCCAGCGCGGAGTTCGCCAGTTGCCCCAGGCTTCGAGCCACGTCGGCAGCGCGCGCCGGCCGTAGATCGGGATCCTTTGAGAGAAGTTGATCAATAATCTGTGCGAGGGCCGGGTGAATCTGCGGTGCAACCTGTGACAAGCGCGGCGCCACCTTTGTCACGTGGGCAACGAGCACGGCTGACGGCGTTTCGTGCTCAAACGGGAACCGGCCACTGAGCATGCGAAAGCCAACGACACCTAACGAGTACAGATCGCTGCGGCCGTCGAGTGCGTCGCCGGTAATCTGTTCGGGGCTCATGTAATGCACCGTGCCAAGCACTTGGCCGGTGGCGGTCATCTGTTTCGATTCCGCAAGCCGCGCGATGCCGAAATCGGTCACCATGGCGTAGTCGCCTACCGAGTTCAGCAGGATGTTTTCTGCCTTGATGTCGCGGTGAATGACCCCACGTTCGTGGGCATAGTCGAGGGCGTGCGCGACATCGGTCAGGATTGCAACGGCGTGGCGAGGGTGCAGAGGTTCCTGCTGAATGCGACTGGCGACCGAGTTGCCGTCGACGTACCCCATGACACAAAAGACCACGCCGTCGATTTCGTCGGCACGATGAATGGGGACGATGTTGTGGTGCGAGAGGGCGGCAGCCGTCCTCGCCTCGCGGAGGAAGCGGCCGCGCACCACTTCATCTCCCGCCAGGTGGACCGGGAGCGTTTTGATTGCGACGGCACGGTCCAGTTTCACATCGCGTGCGAGGAAAACCACCCCCATTCCACCGCGTCCCACTTCGCGCTCGATCTGGTATTGGCCTGCCAGCGCACGCGTGAGAGGGCCTTGCTCTGGTGTAAGATCGGTCACTGCGTCCGGGCTGTGAGTGTTTCGACTACCTACGGGAAAGTACCGCGCCGGTTGCAGCGGCACGAGGGCTCGGCCCGTCGTCGCGGTCGCGTTAGATTGATCAGTGTCACTTCAACCGAAGGTGCAAGTATGGCCACCTCTGCGATCTCCAGGGCGGAGACTGCGCACGACACGTTCCCGATCAACGGAACGGACTATATCGAGTATTACGTCGGCAACGCCCGCCAAAGTGCGCACTATTATCGCACGGCGTTCGGATATCGACTGACGGGATACCGCGGACCCGAGACTGGCGTACGTGATCGCGCCAGCTATCTGCTTGAGCAGGGCAAGATTCGACTGATCCTCACTACGCCGCTCTCGCCTGATGGCGAGATGGCCGAGCATGTCCGGCGTCATGGCGACGGAGTCAAGGATATTGCGTTCTGGGTCGACGACGCGCGTGACGCGTATGCCAAAGCGATAGAGCGCGGAGCGGTCTCGGCCGGTGAACCACGGGTGCTGCGCGACGACAACGGCGAAATAATTATCGCTGCCATCCGCACGTATGGCGATACGATTCACTCCATCGTCGAGCGTCGTGGCTATCGCGGTCATTTCATGCCGGGTTTTGTGGCAGTGGACGCGGCGTTTGCGCCCGAGCCCGTTGGACTCAAGTACGTCGACCATTGCGTTGGTAACGTTGAACTGGGCAAGATGAACGTGTGGGTGGATTTTTATTCTGACGTGCTCGGATTCTTCAATTTGCTTACCTTCGACGACAAGGACATCTCCACCGAGTACTCGGCGCTGATGTCCAAGGTGATGTCGAACGGAAATGGGCGAATCAAGTTTCCGATCAACGAACCGGCGTCGGGCCGCAAGAAGTCTCAGATCGAGGAGTATCTCGATTTTTACGGCGGTCCAGGCGTGCAGCACGTTGCCATTGCAACGGACGATATCGTGGGGACGGTGCGTGCGCTGCGTAGCCGCGGGGTCGATTTTCTGAATACCCCGGCGTCGTACTACGAAACGCTGGTTGAGCGGGTCGGTACGATCGATGAGGAGTTGGCTGAAATCCGCGAACTGGGTATTCTGGTTGACCGGGATGATGAAGGCTACCTCCTGCAGATCTTCACGCGCCCGGTTCAGGATCGCCCCACGCTCTTCTACGAGATTATTCAGCGGAAGGGAGCCAAGGGATTCGGCAAGGGGAATTTCAAGGCACTGTTCGAGAGCATCGAGCGCGAGCAGGCGCTGCGCGGTAATCTGTAAGGCGCCCGGACATCGCGCGTATCATCTGTCACTGACGTGTGTCCGGGCGGCGAATACGACCGTCCGGACCGCGCGGATTAATAACGCAGGACGCTCCTCAGTAACACACGCCTCCTGATTTCACAGCCTGACGACGAATGATTTATCACACATTGGGACGTATACCCCGCAAGCGCCACACCGTCTTTCGTCGGCCGGACGGAGGATTGTATGCCGAGGAACTCATGGGGCACGAAGGCTTCGTCGGGACGTCGTCATTGTTGTACCACACGCACCCGCCGACAACAGTGATCTCGGCCAGGCGCGTGGGAGAGGTACTGTGGGTTGCAGATGAGTCAACGTCTCTGCGGCACCGCCATTTCAGGACGGCCGGTGTCTCGCAGGGGGGGAGTGCGACAGTCGGTCGCATTCCTCTGCTGTTCAACGCAGACATCGGCATGCTGTACGTGGCTCCCGACACGATTGATGACCACTTTTACAGGAATTCGCAGGCTGATGAAGTGGTGTACGTCGCTGAAGGACAGGGTGTGCTCGAGTCGGTCTTCGGAGACCTGCCGTATCGCGCAGGTGATTATGTCGTGATTCACCGGAATATTCTGCACCGCTGGCGTCACGATTTGTCCGCGCCACACAAGTTTCTGGTGTTCGAGAGTCGCGGCCACGTTCGTGTGCCCACTCGCTATCGCAATGAGTTCGGCCAGATGCTCGAAGGGGCGCCGTTCTGTGAGCGCGATATCCGCCGACCGTCGGCGCTGGACCCTCGCGATGAGAAGGGTGAGTTCCGGATCTTTGTCAAGCAATACAATGCGATCAATGAGCTCGTCCTGGATCACCACCCGTTTGATGTGGTGGGGTGGGACGGGTATTACTACCCGTGGGCGTTCAGCATTCATGATTTCGAACCCATTGTCGGTCGTATTCATCAGCCGCCGCCTGTGCACCAGACGTTCCAGGGCGATGGGTTCGTGATCTGTTCGTTTTGTCCGCGGCCGTACGACTTTGATCCGGAAGCGTTGCCCGCTCCGTACAATCACTCCAACGTGGATTCAGACGAAGTGCTGTTTTATGCTTCCAGTGAGTTCATGAGTCGGAAGGGAATCGAGTACGGATCCATCACGCATCATCCCGATGGCCTGCCTCACGGACCGCATCCCGGACGGGCTGAAGCAAGCATCGGCGCCAAATTCACCAACGAGCTGGCGGTGATGATGGACTCGTTCCGGCCGCTGCACGTCGCCAGCGAAGCGCTGCCGATCGAAGATGACTCGTACCACAAAAGTTGGCTCGATCAGCAGCATGCGCAGTTCAATCCGCCGACCTCCTGATCGGCTGAGGCCGCACGCGCGCCCGAGCGGTGCGGCCTGCGTGACGCCACCGGTTCGGACAGTGTGTGCGCCACCCCGATAGTTCGTTCAGCTGGAGAAGGTGCCCAGTGACCGCCGGGTGGCCCCCCGCGAGGCTATCGATTGCTGAATGATGCGATGGCGGAGCGGGTGCGCTCAGACGGAGAAGGTGGCCAGTGACCGCCGTGTGGCACCCGCGGGGCTATCGATTGCTGAACGACGCGATCGCCGCACGGGTGTGCTCCGAAAGTACCAGACGACCGCTGATGGCCGCCCGCTCGAAGAGCAACCGATCCAGATGTTCGTTGTCTGCCGAGAAGACACGTTTCAGTTCCGCCATGGCTTCGGGGTTCGCCGTGGCAAGCGTCGCGGCGAGCGATCCGACCGCCGCATCGAGCGCTGCACCGGTCTCTTCAACGCGTGAGTAGAGTCCGGTCCGCAGCCCCCACGCTGCGTCGCGCCAGGCAGCATCGACGGTCATCGCCGCATAATGGCCTCGACCAATGCGTTGTTCGATCGCAGGTCCCACAACGAACGGCCCGATTCCGACCGCGAGTTCGCTCAGGCGGCATCCCGCGCCGCTGTGCGCGATAGCGTAGTCAGATGCGGCGACCAGGCCCACACCACCGCCAGCCGTCTTACCATGCACGCGAGCGATGATGAACTTCGGGCAGCGTCGCATCGCCAGAATGACACGCGCAAAGCCGGAGAAAAACTCCAGCCCCTCGTCTTCGTTCGAGATGGCCATGAGCTCGTCGAACGATGCACCGGCGCAAAACGGACCGGGTTCCAGCGATCGCAGCACAACAACCCGGGCGTCCTGATCCTTTGCGACGTGGTCGATCGTGTCGGCGAGTTCGCGCAGAAGGTGTCCAGGCAGAGAGTTGCCCTTGGGATGTCCGAACGTGACGGTAGCGACGCCCGCGTGCAGATCGACGTGGAGAGAACCGGATGTAGACATTTTTCAATGTAGGGGACTCACAAGAATAGCGCGCGAACAGTAAACATCGGAGCAGGTAATGGCCACAAGTCGCCGTACTGACCCATTGTGTCCCTACAGAACAAATGCTCCCGCCGCTATCTTTCAAGGTGTTGACGTGTCAGCGTTTACCCTGCGTCCCATTATTTGACTGGAGTCCAACGTGCCTGTGCCCACGACCGTCGAAGATCCGTCCAAGCTCGCCGAGTTTGAGGCTCGACTCGACCGCGGTGAAACGATCGAGCCGAAGGATTGGATGCCCGCGCGTTATCGCAAACAGCTGATCCGCATCATGTCACAGCACGCACATTCCGAGATCGTCGGCATGCTGCCCGAGGGTCACTGGATCACGCGCGCGCCGAGTCTCCGGCGTAAAATGGTGTTGCTGGCGAAAGTGCAGGACGAGGCTGGTCACGGCCTCTATATCTACTGCGGTACCGAAACATTGGACGTCGCGCGTGAAGAGCTGGTAGACCAGCTGCTTACCGGAAAGGCGAAGTACTCAAGCATCTTCAACTATCCCACACTGACGTGGGCGGACATCGGCGTAATCGGTTGGTTCGTCGACGGCGCGGCCATCGTCAACCAGACGATGCTGGCGAAGACGTCCTACGGCCCGTACGCGCGCGCGATGATCCGTATCTGCAAGGAAGAAAACTTCCACAAGCGTCAGGGTTACGAGATCTGCAACGTTCTCTCCAAGGGCACGCCTGCTCAGCGCGAAATGATACAGGATGCGGTGAATCGCTGGTGGTGGCCATCGCTGATGATGTTTGGCCCGCCTGATGGCAATTCGCCCAACTCGGCAGAAATGATGAAATGGCGCGTGAAGCGGGAAACGAATGATGCGTTGCGGCAGCGCTTCGTAAACCTGACCGTTCCCCAGGCTGCAGCGCTCAATTTAACGCTTCCCGATCCGACTCTCAGCTATGACGAGGAGTCACGAGACTGGGCATTCGGCGAGATCGACTGGGCGGAGTTCAAGCGGGTGATCAGCGGCGACGGTCCATGCAACAAGGAACGTTTAGCTGCCCGCAACGCCGCGCACACAGATGGCGCGTGGGTGCGTGATGCAGCCGAAGCGTTTGCACAGAAGCGTGCCGCGCGGGCGAGCGCGGCGTAGCCCCCTGAATTAATCTGACATGGATCAGAAACCTGATGACACGCAGTGGCCGCTCTGGGAGGTCTTCACGCAGGAGCGTGATGCGGCCCCGCACGAACATGCCGGCAGCATTCACGCCGTAGATGCCGAACACGCGGTGCAGAATGCTCGCGATGTATACGCGCGTCGAGGCAAAGTGATGAGCATCTGGGTGGTTCCGACCGAGGCCATCCGGGCGACCAGCCCCAGCGATGCCGGGCCATTGTTCGAGCCGGGCGCCGACAAAGCCTACCGGCATCCGCAGTTTTATAAATCGCCGAGGGGCGTCAAGGGATTGTGACCCACACCCTGCGAATCCCTGCGTTCTACGGAGCGCCTGAGCGGGCGACGGTGGTGACCACGTGACCGGTTCCTACGTTCCCGGCGCTGCGCCGCTTGGTCCGACGTCAGGAACGTTCGGTGATCCGCTGCTTGAGTACCTCCTGCGGCTCGCTGACGATCGGCTGGTGTTGGGGCACCGATTGTCGGAGTGGTGCGGACATGCGCCGATCCTTGAGGAAGACATCGCACTGGCCAATTTTGCGTTGGATTTTGTCGGACAAGCCGCGGCGCTGCTGACACTGGCTGGTGAAGTTGAAGGGAAGGGGCGCGATCAGGATCGGCTCGCATATTTTCGGGACGCGTATCAGTACCGGAACACGCATCTTGTTGAACTGCCGAAAGGGGATTTTGCGTTCACCATCGTAAGACAGTTTCTTTTCGATGCATGGGATGTCCTGTTGCTTGAGCGTTTGTCCAGCTCAACCAACGCGACGCTGGCCGGGATCGCTGCCAAGTCACTCAAGGAAGCCAAGTATCATCTGCGGCACAGTGCGCAGTGGACCATCATGCTGGGTGATGGAACGACGGAAAGTCACGACCGGGCGCAGCGCGCTTTGGATGACTTGTGGGGATATACGGCGGAGTTGTTCAGTGCAGACGGCGTCGAGGCCGACATGGCGGCGCAAGGCATTGGTGTCGACGTGTCTACGCTGCGGGGGCCTTGGGACACCACTGTGAAACAAGTACTCGGCGATGCGACCCTGACGATTCCAGACATCGCACCGCGGACGACGGGAGGGCGTTTGGGGCGGCACAGCGAACACCTTGGTCTTATGCTTGCGGAGATGCAGATCCTGCCCCGCTCGCATCCTGGCGCGGAGTGGTAGGTCGATGACGCACGGAGTGCTCACGCCCGACGAGGTGCTCGGCTGGCTGCACGAGGTGAAAGATCCTGAGGTGCCAGTGCTCAGCGTTGTGGAACTCGGTGTGGTGCGCAACGTGCATATCGATGGGGAGCAGGTGACCGTCGATATCACTCCAACGTATTCGGGGTGTCCGGCGCTCCATGTGATGGAAGAGGAAATTCTCGCCGAAATTCGAAGTCATGGCGTATCCGACGTACGCGTGAAGACGGTGTTCGCTGAGGCGTGGACGACGGATTGGATGACAGCTGAATCAAAAGAGAAGCTTCGGGCCTATGGGATCGCGCCGCCTGCGCATGTGGACCCCG
Source organism: Gemmatimonadaceae bacterium (assembly GCA_041749115.1). Lineage (GTDB taxonomy): Bacteria > Gemmatimonadota > Gemmatimonadetes > Gemmatimonadales > Gemmatimonadaceae > JBGTBX01. Next base: position 19,415 of record JBGTBX010000152.1, on the reverse strand, counting down.
ATGCTTCTCCTCTCGTTCAGCTGCGACGTGGTGCGGCCCACGCGATTCCGTGTCCGTTCTGTGGCTCGCATGCGACGACCCTGCGCAGCGAGTTCGGGTCTACCGCGTGCAAGGCTATTTACAGCTGCACTGAGTGTCGGCAACCCTTTGACTACTTTAAGCCGCTGTAGATCCGGGAAGTGTCTTGTGGTGTCGGTGGGCTGAGTGCTCAGGGCACAGGGCCCGCGTGCGAGCGACAAGATCGTTTATTGCACCTCACCGCCAGAAGGAAGCTCCGCATCACCGGCGCGCGCGGTGTCAGCAGGGGCAGGGACTCCGCGTAAGGCGTTCCAGGCAAGCAGACGCCTGAACCGCGGCTTTGGTCCGAAGACCAGCAGCATACCAACCGGGCACCGACTCGCACGCAGCGTGTTGTGCAGCTGTTGTTCGTCGAGGTCGTTCAGATTTCGGCCGGTCCGGACCGCAACGGCGACTTTGCCTTCTATGAGGAGCTCGGCGGCATACTGTCCAACCTTGACGCCCTTGTAGTAGACGGGAAGGCACGCCTCCGTCTGTAACGACAGCCCTCGGCTGCTCAGTTCAATGGCCATTGCTTTGCTGTATACTCCCTCTGCGAAACCGAAACCGACTTCGCGGTGAACAGTGAAGAACGATGCCAGCACGAGCCCGGTGATTCGCTCATAGAGCAGGCCAGTGGCGCGTTGGGGAGTGCTGCTGGTAACGTCGGTCGGGAACGCGAGGGCAGGTGATATCACAGGAGAGGCACCGGTTGGAGTTCCCGGAACGATGAGATGCTCACCTCGGGTCGCCGTAACCCTATCCTTGCGCGTCCAATCCCAAGTGTGCATGCGGGTGGCTCGCTCAGCGACGGTAGGGCGCCGCCGCGCTACACTGAGCGACTGTGCCGTTCTCACACGCCTGTGCGTGCAACGGCCGACATACGCCGTGGTGCTAAGCAGTGCAATCCCTTGCCCGATCTTCGTTAATCTATAATGCATGGTCGTCCCGCCACGTCAAATTTACGCGGACCGGCGCTCCTACGGGCCCTTTCCGGGGCGGCTGATCTCCTGAGTGAGCCTTGCGCGGAGCTGCCCGAATTCGTTCGGCATGTGCTCAAGGAGAAACCGCTCGACCGAGCGCTGCGGATCAGCCAGCGCGATCGTACCACGAGTGAGGAAGCCTCGGTACGCCCTGATCGGGCCACCACGCGCGGCATACAGGAACCCGCGGTAACCCAGGCCAGGTGGTACGGCCGGCGTCTCCGCGCTTCGATTGAGACGTTCCTGCAGCTGCACGAGCGTGGCACTGGCGGTCTCGTCGAGCCCCCACTGCGGGTTTGCTCTTCCGCTGAACACATCGAGCTCGACGAGCATGCGCAGACTCCTGTCAGGAGATGACCACCGAACGGCCTGCATAAAAGTAACTGCAGAAGTCGGTGTAGCCGCCGCGGTTGCACGTTTCCGGATTGGTGATCACGACGTTGCTGTTGTCCGTATTGCGCGCAGCGGTGCCGCCTGGTTTGTGACCCCAGAAGCCACCGCGCTGATGCCGGTACCAGTGATAATCCCATCCCGGATCGATCACGAGGGCCATCAACCGTCGCGGATATTCGGAGTCCGGCAAACAGTTGCACCGCTTGACGAGGCCGTCTGCCATGGCCGCTGTGGTCACCGTGTTACAGGCCATCGTGCCGGTTTGCGCTCCGTGTGCACGACCAGGCTGTGCAAAGGTATTCGTTCGCCAGTTGCGTGCGTAGTTGTAGCAGTTGTTGTATGGCTGAACGTTCGACGCGTTCCAGAACGAAGGATTAAACTTGCTCACTTCGTATCTGCACTTGTCACATGTGGCGTCCGGGACAGTGGTGATGAGCGGGTTCTTCGGGCGCTTGGGCGGCAGCGGCCTGCGAGGGCGTGGAGGGTCTTTCAGGTAACGCTCCATGCGATCCATCAAAAAGTCGCGGAGCTTGCGCGTGAGTGGCGTGAGTCCGTGCTCCAGCAGCTGAATGTTTGACTCGCGGGGAAAGTACTCCATGACCATGCGCGTGAGACGTGCCGACGCCTCAAATTCCGCGGCCGCTGTTGAACCGAGCGCGAACTCGCGAGGCACACGGCGAGGGCGCCGCACATCGTCGCCGATCACCGCCAGACGCATCTCGCGGAAGCCGAGGCCGGTGAATCCGGTGCCGGGGCGGGCAGCGGCTCCGTCGGTCTCGGAAACGGCACCGAGTATCCGGTCGCTTACTTTCTGGTCGGTGATGAGCCAGACGGGATTGGGTCTCCCCGAGAACAGATCAATTTCTACGCGTAGCATGGCGGGTACCTCCTCTCAGCGGTGGGGAATTCACTCGTGCTGATCACCGTACCTGCTGCGCAACGGTTTGAACACTCGGGGAAACCCCAGTGCGGGCGCCGGCAGGTGCCAGTCAGGGTCCGCGCCCATCAGGGTAGCAGGATAGAGGCACCACGTGGGAGAGGATTCACCGTCTGCTGTGCCCGCCGGTGGGGTTGACCGTAGGGTGTGCGCGCTCGAAGATGCCCGGTACGACAGCAGGCATCCCCCGAGTTCCGGGCGGCGCCGCTTCGGGCTTTACAACAGATCACACCTATAGACGGGCAAAGCATGCACGCAGGTCGACGCTTTACCTTGAAAGAGTTTCTGATATGGACGCGGCGCGACAGCTACTGGCTGCTCGCAGGGGCGTCTGTCCCTACGGTGCTGTTCATGACGCTCGGCTGGACGTGGCTGGCGTTGCCGTGGGTTCCGATTGCGCTCATCGGTACCGCAGCGGCGTTCATTGTCGGATTTCGGAACAACGCGACCTACGCCAGAGCGTGGGAGTCCCGGCAGATTTACGGTGCGATCGTGAACAGCAGTCGGGCATGGGGGTTGGTAGTGAAGGATCTTGTGCGGCCGGGGACGCAACTGAGTGAGTCAGAAGCCACTGCGATGCGCACGGCCATGGTGCACCGACACATTGCGTGGCTTACTGCTCTTCGTTTCCAGCTGCGCCAACCGCGGCAATGGGAAACCGTGCAGCTGGCGCACAATGCGGAATACAGGCGGAGCACCTTCGTTGTACCGGAGCACGTCGGAGATCTCGCGACAGAGTTGAGCTCGCTGTTGAGCACAGCGGAGCACGATCACGTGCTGGCCAAGTCAAATCGTGCGACGCATATCATTGCGCTGCAGGGCGAACACGTCGCACGGCTCTACCAGCGTGCCGTATTGGACTCGCACCATCATGTGCTCATGGAGCGGATCCTCATTGATCTCTATGAACAGCAGGGCAAGTGTGAGCGGATCAAGAATTACCCGTATCCCAGACAGTTCGCGACGATTAATCTGTTCTTTATCCGTTTGTTTGTGTGGCTGGCACCACTCGGTTTGTTGGGCGAATTCAGCAAGCAGGGATCGTGGCAGGGATGGTTGACAATTCCTGCGGCTTACCTGATTGGCTTTGTATTCAACGCGATGGAGCGTGTGGGTGAGGCGACGGAGAATCCCTTTGAAGGCAGCGCGAACGATACGCCGATTTCATCGCTCAGCCGGACGATAGAAATTGATCTCCGTGAGATGTTTGGCGAGTCGGATATTCCGGCGCCGCTCGCAGCGCAGAACAACATTCAGGTCTGATCCCGCCAATTCCATCGAGGCATTTCAGCGGCCGTCAGCGCGACGGTCCGGGTGGCGATGCGAGGTATGCAGCGGCGCGATCAGCTCTGCACGATGCGACTGATCGTATCAGCAATGGTCTGCGCGTTAGGCAGCACCGCTGCCAGCAGCACTTCGTGGTAGGGCATCGGCACGTCGTCGACGCACAGCCGCTCGACAGGCGCATCAAGACGCCAGAAGGCCTCCTTGGCCAATACGGCAGCGATCTCGGAACCGAAACCCGCCGTCTTGGTGTCTTCGTGGACTATTAAGCAACGGCCGGTCTGTGTGACGGATTCCATGACTGCGGCCACATCCCAGGGTGCAATCGTGCGCAGGTCGAGAAGGTCCACGGACGCGTCGGTCAGGCCGAGTGCAGCACGACAGCGATGAACCATCGCACCCCACGTCACCACGGTGATATCCGTTCCTTTGTTGAGATGTGCAGCTTTGCCGAAGGGGACCACGTAATCATCACCGGGATACCGCGCCATTCCGTCGCTTGTCATCAGCAGCGAGCGATGCTCAAAGAAAATGGTCGGGTTGGGAGAACGCATCGCGGTGCGCAGCAAACCGACGGCATCCGATGAGTTGGACGGAATCACTACCTGCCAGCCTATGGCATGGGTCCACAGCACTTCGGCGCTCAGAGAGTGCCATGGATCTCCCACATCCTTCCCGAAGCCGCCGGGCATTCGCACCACCATCGGAGCGGCGAACTGGTTGGCCGTGCGCCAACGGATCGTCCCGGTATTGTTCAGCTGTTCGGTCGCGGGATCTGCGTATTTGCGAAACTGAATCTCGGCGACGGGCATCAATCCCGAGATGGCCATCCCTTGCGATCGCCCGATGATTCCTTCTTCGGAGAGCGATGTGTCGAAGACACGATGGGGGCCGAATTGTTTCTGCAGGCCCTCTGTTACCAGGTGTACGCCTCCTTTGACACCCACGTCCTCTCCAAACACGAGCACCTTCGGATTCACGGACAACTCGTGTCGCAGGGTGCGCCGAACGGCTTCGGCAAAACGCAGCGGCTCACCGGACTCGTCAGGCATCGTCGTCCCATCGCCCAACGCCTTCCGTTCGCTGCGGCTTAATCCGCCGAGTGCGACGGTGTCACCGGTCCGCTCATCGTCCTCGTAGACGAATCGATGGACATTGGCCGCGTCGGGCACCGGGCGCGCGCGGGCTCCTTTGAGGGCCGACTCCACGTCCCGCTTAACATCTTTTTCAATACTCGTCCAGTCTGCCGTGCTCAGCAGCGCCGGTACGAGATACTTTTTCAGCTGCGGCAGGGGATCACGATCCCAATCGGCGGCAATCTCCTCGGCACTCCGGTATCCCTTCTGGTTGTCGGGGCCTGAATGGCTCGACAGGCGGGGGACGGTCAGCCGTACCAGTGCGGGGCCTTTTCCCGAACGCACGTGGTCCACACCCGCTTTGAGTTGCGTAGCGGCGTCCCGCGGATCGGAACCATCACCGTCACGCAGGTACAGGTTACCAAAAGATGCGAGGTTGGTCGCAATGTTGCCGCCGGGCGTCTGCATGTCGCCGCGCACGGAAATGCCGAGGTCGTTGTCTTCGATGTAGAAGAGGATCGGGAGCGACAGGGTGGTGGCCATGGTGAGCGCCGACCAGAATCCGTTGGTCGCAACGGACGCGTCGCCGCCTAACGTGACTGCGATGCTTCCCGCGTAATGTTTGTCCTTGAGGACGTCGCGATGATACCCGATAGCCTGTGCCCAACCGGCGGCGGGGGTGTACTGCGATCCGACGTCGCCCGACATGGGGAGAACGATGGGGCCGCTGGTGCGCGGGAGGTTGCAGACGACGCCGATGTCGCGTCCGTCGCTGAAACCGCCGGATCGGCCGAGTGGGCTGGCGAGCGCGTCCTCGATCGGGAGACCGAGAGCCAGCAGGACGGGTCGGGACCGGTAGTAGGCGCCCACGGCGTCTCGTTGCCCGGTGAACAGGGACCCAAGGATACATTGCGCCATGTCGTGACCGCGTGCGGAGAACTGATAGAGAACGACGTGCTCCTTGGGGATCGACGCGCGATTTTTGTTGGTGGCCTCCTCGAGGTCGTCGAGGGCGCGGGAGACGAGGGTGTCGTACGCGATCTTCCGCCAGTCGAGATCATGGAGGATGTTGTCGTTCTTGGTCTTGTTCCTGGCAGTTCGAGGTGCTTTGGCGAGACGGGGCATCAGGAGCGCGGGGAATCTGAGATGGCAGGTGGTGGAATGCTGGAATCTACCCGTTGGAATCGCGTGCGAATGCGACAAGTGGAGACGTAATGATGATGGAGAATTGGTCAGCGAAACGTAAGTTCGATCTGGGGGGGCCCCCCGCGCCAGCAGCTCCGGGTGGACGGCCCCGACGCTCGCCCCCTGTGTTCTCGCAGTCACTTACCGCGCTCTGCACGGTGGCGGCAGGCGTGTTGATCCTCTGCCTGGCCAGCAACCTGCCCGCCCAGTCGCGGACAGGTTCAAGACCAGCCGCCACTGTACCTGTGCAACTCCTCGCCGACATCGCGCGGGTCGAAAATCAGCGAGGAAAACACGGCACTCCCATCGCAACGCTCCTCCCGCACGCTCAGCACTCGCATCCAGCCGTTCGGCTTGCCGTGGTCCGCGCGCTCGGACGGCAACAGGACACCGCCTTCGTTCCCGCAATACGTGCAATGCTGAACGACGCGGTCCCGTCCGTCCGCGAAGCCGCCGTCGACGCGCTTGGTCAGGCTGCGCAGGCACTGCGAGGCGCGCCGCCGCCACAGCGCGCAGCGGCCGCTTCGTTTCTAACTGGTTTGTCCGAAACGATAGTGTCGAGGGCAGGAGAGTATTCCGCCGCCACCGGCATGTCGAGCCGGACTCTCGGTCGGCTCCCCTGGCCAGATTCCGTATCCGCTCGGGCAGCTGAGCAAAAAATTCTGGCGCTCGCCGCGCGCCGCGACCTCTGGGGCACCGGCGGTGTCGGCGCCCACGGCGTACTTCACGGGTTGTATTCACTGGCTCGCGCTCGCCGGACACTCGGAGCGCCGGCGCCTGCCGCCATCGCGCTCATGGAGCGACTTGGGCGTGCACAACAAGCTCGTACCTTGCCGGAGGTCAGACGACTCGCGTTACTCGGCCTTTCCGCCTCAGGCGGTGTTTCCGCGGCCTACCTGAGAGAGGCATCGACCGACACCGATGAGCAGGTGCGTCGCCTGGCCGTGCTCGCTCCCATGGCAACACCCGATGCCGACCTGCGTCGAGGTTTGCTTAGCCGTGGGTTGCGCGATGCTTCACCCATCGTCCGCCACGAGGCCGTTCGGCAGTGGCGATCACTGGTGCCCGCCGAAGGATGTGCGGAACTGATCAACGCCGTGGCAGACGGCGATGCGCACGTCGCCATTGCGGCTATCGATGGAATTGCGGCGCAGTGTGCGCAGCATGACGGCGCGGTGGACCTGCTCGCACAGACGATTCAGCAGTATGCGGCGGCGGCTCCGAACAGCACCGCCAATCCCAGGTGGCAGCTGCACGCACATGCGCTCCTCGGATTGACACGAGTGGCCCCCGACCGGGCGCGTCCGGAAATCCGCCGCTCGGCGCAGAACACGGCGATCTGGGGAGTACGCTTGTATGCGGTGCAGTCAGCAGCGATCGCACGGGATACCATCACCCTGTACAATTTGTTGAGTGATGCGTCGCCTAACGTGCAGGCCAGTGCGATTGATGGACTGGCGGGAGTCGTTGGCCACGCGGCGGACTCTCTCTACATCACCGCGTTAGGCTCGCCGCACTATCAGGTCGTGATGGCCGCGGCGCGTGCACTGCGTGGGACACCGAGGCATCCACCCGCCTCGGAGGCGCTCATCCGTGCGTTAAGCAGAGTAACAGCAGAGCGACGCGAAAACACCCGTGATGCACGCCTCGCAATACTGGAGCGATTGACGGAAGTAGCGCAGTCGGTGCAGGCAGACGTGTTGCGGCCGTATGTCACAGACTTCGATTCCACGGTGGCTGTCACCACCGCGTCACTCGTTGGTCGGCTGATTGGTGCTCCCGTCAGTGCGACGCCGAGGCTCCTTGTGCCGCAGGATGAAGCGATTGCGCCGCTTCTCTCGGGGGAGTGGTCCGCGCGTATCACAATGCGGGGCGATCGCGGCAACGAGGTATTTACGGTTCGACTCTTTCCAGCCGAAGCGCCGTATACCGTTGCCCGTTTCGTGCGTCTCGCGCGTGCAGGTTACTACAATGGCTTGACGTTCCATCGTGTTGAGCCTGGATTTGTCATCCAGGGCGGCAGTCCGTCGGCGGTCGAATATGTGGGGGACGGTCCGTTCATGCGGGACGAAGTCGGCCCGCGAAGCCACACGCGTGGCACGCTGGGAATTTCCACGCGGGGGCGCGACACCGGAGACGCGCAGATTTTCGTGAATCTGACGGACAACTACCGGTTGGACCATGACTATACGGTCTTTGCAGAGATCGTCGCAGGTCAGGCGATCGCCGAAAGGGTCCGTGAGGCGGACACTATTCATCGGGTGGAAATTGTTCGACGGTGATTAGCTTACTCCTATGACAGAATCATCCATTCTGAGTGAACAGAGTGCCGGTGTCCTCATCGTCACACTGAACAGGCCGGACGTCCTGAATTCGTTCAATCTGCCCATGGCGCTTGCGCTGCAGGAGCGCCTAACGTTTGCCCATCAGGACGCATCGATCCGTGCCGTGCTCCTGACGGGTGCCGGACGCGCATTTTGTGCCGGTCAGGATCTGGCGGACACGGACGTGTCTGACGCCGGGTCGATGCCGGATCTCGGACAAACGGTCGCCGAGCAGTACAACCCGCTGGTCAAGGGGATTCGGCAGCTCGGCAAACCGGTGGTTTGTGCGGTGAATGGTGTCGCCGCGGGCGCCGGCGCAAACCTCGCGCTGGCGTGTGATATCGTCGTGGCTTCGACGAAAGCATCGTTCATTCAGCCGTTTGCAAAGATTGGGCTTGTACCCGATACAGGCGGTTCATTCTTTCTGCCGCGACTCATCGGCCCTGCCCGCGCTACGGCGCTAATGATGCTTGGTGAGAAACTCAGTGCCGAGCAGGCCGCGGAGTGGGGACTGATCTGGAAAACGTTCGACCCGAGCGAGCTGATGACGCAGGCACGCACGATGGCGCAAATGCTCGCAACGCAGCCGACCGCAGCGTTCGCGCTTACCAAGCAACTGTTGAATGCGACCTGGAATCATTCGCTCGATCAGCAGCTGGCGCTCGAGGAAGAAATGCAACGCGCCGCTGGTGCAACACACGACTTCCGTGAAGGTGTTCTCGCATTCCTCGAAAAGAGAGTCGCACGGTTCAACGGACATTGAGATGCTGAGCATTGAACTGTTGAGGGAATACCATGAGTGAGGTCATAGGAGTTGTTGGGGCGGGTGCCATGGGGGCTGGCATCGCACAGATCGCAGCGGTGCGCGGCCACGAAGTGCTTCTGACAGATGCCAATGCGGAGATTCTCGACGGCGTGCCCGCGTCGCTGCAGCGAATCTATGAGCGCGAGATCGCGAAGGGTCGCATGACCGCCGAGGAGGTGACGGCTGCCTCAGAGCGGCTCACTCTGGTGTCGGCGAAGGACGGACTCTCGGCGTTCAGTGCAGCGTCGCTTGTCATCGAGGCCATCGTGGAGCGCCTTGATGTTAAGCAGGCCACATTCAAGGCACTCGAAGCGGCGGTCAGCGATCTCGCTGTGCTGGCCACGAACACCTCGTCCTTGTCGATCGCTTCCATTGCGTCCGGGTGTCGGGCGCCGGAGCGGGTACTGGGGGTGCACTTTTTCAACCCCGCGCCAGTCATGCCGCTCGTGGAAATCGTGCCGGGCATTCGTACCGACGCAGAAGTGGTCACCAGAGCGCGTGCGCTGATCGACGCGTGGGGAAAGACGACGGTGCTGGCCTCAGACACGCCCGGGTTCATCGTGAATCGGATCGCCCGCCCGTTTTACAGCGAGCCGCTGCGGATGCTCGAAGAGGGGATCGCAGACATTGCCACGCTGGACTGGGCGATGAAGGAGCATGGAGGTTTTCGCATGGGACCGTTTGAGCTCATGGATTTTATTGGCCACGATGTGAATTACGTCGTCACCGAATCGGTATGGACGGCCATGTACTTTGATCCGCGTTATACACCCTCTCTCACGCAGAAGCGGCTGCTCGAAGCGGGCCTGTTGGGAAGAAAGAGCGGTCGCGGGTTTTATGACTATGCGGAAGGGGCGAGCAAGCCCGCACCGGTGACAGACGCGGCACTCGGAAAACGCATCGTCAGTCGTGTTCTGGCCATGTTGATTAATGAAGCGGTCGATGCGGTGGCGAAAGGAGTGGCGACACGGGATGACGTGGAGGTGGCGATGACCAAGGGGGTCAATTATCCTCGTGGTTTACTCGAGTGGGGCGACATGATCGGGCCCGCGGCCGTGCTCGCTGAGCTTGAACGCCTTCGGGACGCTTCGGGCGAGACGCGATATCGGCCCAGCCCGCTGCTGCGACGGTGTGCCGCCGAAGGACGGAGCCTGCTTAATGCAGACTGAGCCGGATGCCAACGCGTTGCAGAGTCAGGCCCGCGACATCGTGGACCACATGCTGGCTCGGGACGCGTTCTCCCGATGGCTCGGAGTGGAGGTCCTCTCCGTAGCTCCACGACGCGTCGTATGTGCCATGACGGTGCGCACGGAGATGGTCAACGGGTTCGGCGTCTCGCACGGTGGGATCGTTTTCTCGCTTGCTGATTCGGCGTTCGCCTTTGCCTGCAATACTCATGGGCGGGTAACGGTGGCGATCAACAACACCATTACCTATCCCTTGGCCGTGCACGTCGGCGACCGTTTGACCGCGGAAGCTGCAGAGGCGGCCACGTCGGTACGGATCGGTTATTACGACGTGACAGTGCGCAATCAGCACGGTGCGACCGTGGCGCTTTTTCGCGGAACGGCATACGCCACGAAACAATTGCATTCATCTGGGTAAGCGATATGGATAAAGCATTCATCGCCGGCGGAGTACGAACGCCGATCGGCTCATTTGGTGGTTCTCTGGCCCACACGCGCCCGGACGACATGGCGGCGCATGTTCTGCGCATGCTGCTGGACCGTCATCCGTCGCTGGATCCCGCGGCGGTCGACGATGTGTTGCTGGGGTGTGCCAATCAGGCTGGTGAGGATAATCGGAATGTCGCGCGGATGGCCGTGTTGCTCGCCGGCATGCCGGCCAGCGTACCGGGAGAAACGGTGAATCGGCTCTGCGGATCGGGACTCAGCGCAGTCTCAACCGCTGCCCGTGCAATTCAGGCGGGGGAGGGGTCGCTCTACCTGGCTGGTGGCGTCGAGAGTATGAGTCGTGCGCCGTATGTGATGTCAAAAGCGACGGCCGCGTTCGCGCGTGACGCGCAGCTATATGATACCAGCATCGGGTGGCGCTTTATCAATCCGCGAATGCATGATGGGTTCGGTGTGGACTCCATGGGAGAGACCGCCGAGAACGTCGCAGCGGATATGGGGATCACCCGCGAGGATCAGGATGCGTTCGCGTTGCGTTCGCAACTGAAGGCTGCCGCCGCACGCGACGGGGGCCGATTTGATTCAGAGATCGCGGCGATCGCGGTGCCTGGACACAAACGCAATACCACGATGGATTTTACGGTTGATGAATTCATCCGTCCCGACTCGACCCTCGAAGGCCTGGCTCGCCTGCGGCCGGCATTCCGCAAGGATGGTAAGGGGACGGTGACGGCCGGGAATGCGTCCGGGATCAACGATGGGGCAGGGGCGCTGATTGTTGCGTCGGAAGAGGGGATGAAGCGCAACGGACTGGCGCCGCTGGCGCGCGTCGTGGCCAGTTCATCCGCGGGTGTGGAACCGCGCGTCATGGGGCTTGGTCCGGTACCGGCGACCAGGATTGCGTTGGGCCGGGCTGGTCTCACACTGGCAGATATGTCAGTCATTGAGCTGAACGAAGCGTTCGCCGCGCAATCCCTCGGCTGCCTGCGATCACTCGGTCTCGCAGACGACGATCCACGCGTCAACCCCAACGGCGGCGCGATCGCACTCGGTCACCCGTTAGGCATGTCGGGAGCACGTATCATCCTGACAGCGACGCATGAGCTGCAGCGCACCGGGGGCCAGTACGCGTTGTGCACCATGTGCATTGGCGTTGGGCAGGGCGTGGCGATGGTTCTTGAGCGTTGCTGAACAATGGCTATCTACGCGTTCGACGGATTCGTTCCGGTGGTTCACGAGTCGGCCTTTGTGCATCCGCAGGCCGCCGTGACGGGCAACGTCATCATTGGTCGCGATGTGTACGTCGGTCCCGGAGCTGCCATTCGCGGTGACTGGGGCGCCATCGAAGTTCATGATGGGTGCAACGTGCAGGAGAATTGTATGGTGCACGTTTTCCCGGGAGCGCTCGTGGTGCTGCACGAGTCGGCGCACATCGGACACGGGGCGGTGATTCATGGCGCGACGATTGGTCGTAACACTCTCGTGGGCATGAACGCGGTTGTTATGGATCGCGCGTCGGTGGGCGATGAGTGTATCGTTGGCGCGCTGACGTTTGTGCCATCCGAAATGGTGGTGCCGAACCGGAAGGTAGTGGTGGGAAGTCCGGCCCGCATCGTAAAAGTTGTGTCCGATCAGATGCTGGAGTGGAAAACGGCCGGTACGCAGCTATATCAACGTCTTCCGGCGCTGTGCCACGCGTCGCTGCGCGAAGTAGAGCCGCTGCGAGCGGTACCGGACGATCGCGGGACGCAGGAACGCCTGTATCGCACCTGGGTTGAATCGAAGCGCGCGCCGGAGTAGGACGCACCCCGGTCGGGGCGATCGCCTTCAGTTTTCAGAGCGTTGCTCCACTGGTTCACTGATCGTTGCCCAGAGACAACCTGCATGAGCCTCGGCGTCCGGAACAGTGAGCCCTCGCACTGCTGGCACGACGCCGGTTGGCTCAGCGGTGAGGACGTTCAGGGAATGCTTGCTTTCGAGTCCTGCGATCGCGTGTCTGCGGCGCCGTAGGAAGTTCTTGTGGCCGCATCAAAGACGATGGAGTGTGCGTCACCCTGACCGCGGCCGCCGACACGAATCGTCTGACCCATGCTTCGCAGCAGTTCGACCGTTTGTTCAGTAGCGACGCCTGGTTCGAACGTCGCAACATCAGGCAGCCACTGGTGATGGAGCCGAGGCATGTCCACGGCGTCACGCGCATTCATGCCAAAGGCGGTGACCGCGAGCACCACATTGACCACGGTGTTGGGAATCGTTCGGCCGCCGGGCGATCCTGTGACCAGCTTCAGCTGACCGTCCTTTGCAACGATCACGGGAGACATTGAGCTGAGCATGCGCTTACCGGGAGCGATCAGATTGGGCGTCGTGCCAATGTCGCCCTGCACATTGGTTTCTCCCGGCTTCCTGTTGAAATCACCCATTTCGTTGTTCAGCAAAAAGCCGGCGCCGCGTACCACCACGCCCGATCCGTATCCGCCTTCGAGCGTGTACGTATTGGATACCGCGTTACCGTCCGCGTCGACGACAGAGTAGTGCGTGGTTTCGTCGCTTTCTGCTACCTGTTTCGTGACGATCCCCTTGCCCAGCGTCACCGAAGACGTCGCCTTGGTCGTATCAATTGAGTTGATCAGCGTACGCGCGTACTTCTTTGAGGTGAGCCGATCCACAGGCACCTTAACGAAATCCGGATCGCCGATGTACGTCGCGCGATCGAGATACGCGCGTTTTGCCGCTTCGACGCGCAGTTGCAGATAAGTCGGCGAATCGGGCGCCCGCGTCGTGATATCGAACGCTTCAAGCATATTGAGTGTCTGGATGAGCACGATGCCGCCGGAACTCGGCGGCGGCATCCCGATCAGCTCATAGCCGTTGAACGTTCCGCGCACAGGTTCCCGTTCGACGGCACGATACTCGGCCAGGTCGCGCTTGCTAATGATGCCGCGGTTGGCCGCCATCTGTGCGACCAGTGAATCTGCGATCCAACCCGTATAGAATGCGTCGGGGCCGTCCGTCGCGATGGACTTGAGCGCGCGCCCCAGATCCGCGAGCCTGATCCGATCGCCTTCCTTCCATGTCGCTTGCCCGTTCTTGCCATACGCAGCAACGGATGAAGGAAAGCGCGATAACTGGCGCTGCAGCGCGCCGTTGATGCTGGCGGACATTGCCTTCGTCAGGATAAAGCCGGTCGAGGCCAGTTCAACCGATGGTGCGACGACTTCGGCCCACGGCAGCTTACCGTACTTGCTGTGGGCGAGGTGTAGTCCACGGACCGTTCCGGGAACCCCTGGTGCCAACCAGCCCGATGCTGTCAACGAGCGATCAATCTTTCCGTCCTTGCCGAGGTACATCGTTCGTGTTGAACGACGGGGTGCCTTTTCGCGATAGTCGATTGTTGTCGCTTTACCGTCGGCAGTACGAATGATCATAAAGCCACCGCCACCGATATTGCCGGCACTGGGATGTGTGACAGCCAGGGCAAATCCTGTTGCGACGGCAGCGTCCACGGCGTTGCCCCCTTTGGCCAGAATCGCCGCGCCAACGTCGGAGGCGATCGCAGAGGTGCTGACCACCATCCCGCGCGTCGAAGCCGGCATGGGCTCCTGAGCGCCCGCGGAGATCGAAGCCAAAAGCAGCGTTCCGGCAGCGTGGCGCAACAGTCGATGGGCAAAACCACTCATGGAACTTCTCCGCAGGTTGGTGGGAGAGCTGCCCGCCCTATCCGCCGACGGGGAGCCAATATGTCATCTTCAGCGACAGGAAGTTATCACCGGCCGCACGTGTCGTCTGGAACAGGTCGCCAAGCCGTATGTGATGGCCATTGGAATCCGTGGTTCGCCTGTTCTGCTGCCAGACGAGGAACAGTGTACTGCCAGGATTCCACTCCCATCGCAGCACCATGTTTGAGCGGAACGAACGCACGTTAAAGTCCCTGTTGCTCAGCGTAAAGCTGTCCGTACCGTCGCGAATGGTCGCTTTGCCAGAGGAGTCGCGCGACAGCGTGGTGCCGTCGCTGCCATAGGTGCGCAGCACCGAGCTTCGCGGTGCATCGAGCTCTCCGTAGTTGAAGAACCGGCCGCTCGCGATAAACGGTTCTGCGTACCCTTCCAGTGTGAGGAATGGCGAGAAGGCATAGTTGAGCCGTAGTCGCGTGGACAGTTGTGTGCGATCGGTAAACGCAAAGATGTAACGCGTGCCGAAGGTCCTGCTGCCCCCCGCAAGTGATGTGACGTACTGCCGGCTTTCGACTCCGTTGGAATAGTTCGGCTCCACGGAGACCTGCCACCTCGGCGCCGGACGCAACGTGAGGCTCGCACCGGTATTCCAGCTGAATGAACCGAGCTTGTCCTGCCCGTACCCGGCACTGACACGCCAGAAGGTCTTGCTGCCGAACGCGCTGTTCAGCCGGGCGTCCTGTCGGAAACCACCGATGCCGCGCATGTATGGGCCGCCGCGCGTCAGGGCGTCGCTCAGACCCGGAAACGAGAATGACGTCCTGAGATTGAAGTTCCAGAAGTTCAGGAATGTTAAACCGGTATTCTGGTTCCAGTTGTTCTCCTGATGCTGCCCGTCGTAGTTGAATGCACCGCGGGTGTCAAAGCCAAGGCGCCAATTGCGCAGATATCGGCTGGGAAAGGTTTCGCGGATCTGAATGTCGGCGTTGTACTCAACATCGTCCGTCGACTGCAGGCGACCGAAGTCGTTCACTTCGTAGCCGGGGCTCTCCATGAGCACCTGTGCGCCCCACAGGATGCGTCGTCCGGCGTCTTTGTCAGCCCTCAGTGACGCCGTGTACCCACTCATCGTGCGCCGCGAAGGGTCGTACGTGACGTGATCGATATCAGGGCGCTGAAAGAAACGCGCCGGTGCGCGCTGCACACGCGCAATGGCCATCGAGTCTCCAGCTATATGACTGACCCCGAACCATCCGCTGATGGCATACTTGCCTTGCTGAAACCGGAGTCGCCAGTCGGTGCCGATAAAATAGGCTTCTCGCGCGAGCAGCGTGTCGATCCCGCCGAGACTGGAGACGTCGCGGCGCACCAGGGTGGCCGACATGCCGATGGTCGACGCCTGCGAACCCAGTTCCTGCTGCAGGCGCAGCAAGCCATAACCCGTGCGTGGTTCAACGGCCACACGACCATGCTGCGTGCTCGTCGTGTCGAACGTCCGCGCATACTCAGCTGCCGTGACCGCAAGCAGGCTCCCGATAGACAGACGCGACGCGGTACGACCGGTGACCTTGGCCGAGCCAAGGATTGTACTGGCCCGCGGTGTCTGCACGAAGTCTCCGCTCGCGCTGGCATGGGGAGGGGCGCCAATGCGCCGCGAATAAAAATGCTGCGACCCCTGCCCGCGGAGCAACTCGCTCCCTTCGGTGAAGAACGGACGTCGCTCCTCAAAAAAGGTCTCGAAGCCGCTGAGGTTGACCTCTGCCGGATCGGCTTCCACCTGACCAAAGTCCGGATTGATCGAAGCGTCGAGTGTGAGGTTCGAGCCAAGTCCAACCTTTACGTCCACGCCGCCCCGACCCTGAAACGGGGTGTTGAACGGATCTGCCGCGTTAATGCCCGCACGTCGTGTGGCATCGCCGGCGATGTACGGTGTCAGTTCCACCGGTCGCGTTGAAACGACTCCCTCTAGGCCTTCAAGGGTACCAAAGCGCGAGATATATCCGGTTTCTCTCGTCGGGATCAACGCCCACTGCACGTCTTCGTTCTTGTCGGACATCCAACGATCAAGCTGCAATCCCCACACCTGACTCGCAGCAGCAGGAAATCGCAATTGATTGAATGGAATGCGCATCTCCGCCGTCCATCCAGCTGAGTCAACTGTCGCGCGGCCGACCCAGACCGGATCGTACTGGCTCTCGCGTCCCCCCATGTCGTCATCGCGGGTGTGACGGAAATCGCTCATCACACCGGCCGCCGAAATGCCGAACCCGATACCTGTGCGGCGATCAAGCTGTGTGTCGAGCGTGATCACGAGACGCTCGGCATTGCCCATTCCGTCGCGGCGAGTGACCGTGCGCGAGATTTTGGACGGATCGGTGCGATACATGCGGGCACCCACATACAGAGCGCCGTCATCATACAGCAGCCGGATTTCTGTTCGCTCCGTCGGCTTCGAACCTTCGTTGGGTCGCTGCTGCGTGAAGTCGTCTATGACGGGCGCCTGTTTCCAGGCTGCGTCGTCCATGCGGCCGTCGATGCGTGGTACGACTCCCTCGATACGCGTGGCCAGCGCCTTCTGTGACGAAGGCTGGGCCTCGAGGCGGTGGGACGTTGGGAAAACAAGAAAACAACAGGCCGCCGCGGCGGCCCAGATTGGAATGCTCAACGTATTGATTGACAAGGACTTGGCGCTGCCCACGATTCAGTCGAGCGCCAGCTACCAATCTATACGATTTGGAGCCCTGATTCGTTTGCTCCGGGCCGCATGGTCCCCGAGTTGGTGTACGCAGCGGAAATTCGTGTCCAGCGGTCGAATCCCGCGTCGAAAGGAGCGCCAGTGCGGAGATGGGCACCGAATGCCGTGCGCGTTCTTCCGGACCCGGTATGTGCCGGACGCAGCGACTGGACGAAGCCCTCGTCGAACGAAGCGCGGACTCTCGGGGTGCCTCCCCACGGCGAAAACGCCGCCGCCGACACTCGGGCCCTCCCCGCGCAGGCGCCGTCGTCCGCGGCGTATGCGGTGATCTGCATGCATTCCGCTATCCTTTAGCTATGAAAAAGAAGCCAGCAATTACACTCGACAGCGTTACCCTGTCGTTCGCCGAACTCGATCTCGACCCGCGTCTGGCAGAGGCGCTCACGAACCTCGGCTATGAAGAACCAACGGATATTCAGCGTCAGGCGATTCCTCTCCTCCTCGAAGGCCGTGACGTGGTGGGACAGGCCGCGACCGGTACCGGAAAGACGGCCGCTTTCGCACTTCCCATTTTGCAGCGGCTCGCGCTCGCTGAGCAACGAAGCACTGCTCCACAGGCGCTGATCCTCGTGCCCACACGCGAGTTGGCGATTCAGGTGGCCGAAGCGACGCATCGTTATGGTCGTGCGTTAGGCGTGCGAGTGCTGCCTGTGTACGGTGGCGCACCCATGGAGCCTCAGCTGCGCGCGCTGAAACGTGGTGTGGATGTGGTGGTGGCCACGCCCGGGCGCGCTCTGGATCATCTGAACCGGCGCAGCCTCAGTCTGGCGAGCATCTCTACCGTGGTCCTCGACGAAGCCGATGAAATGATGGACATGGGATTCGCCGATGATCTCACGGCATTGCTGAGTGCCACGCCTGACGAACGACAGACCGTGCTCTTCTCCGCAACGTTTGCGCCGCGCATTGCGGCGATTGCGGCGCAATACATGACAGATCCCGTCCGGGTCACGGTGGCCCGCGCCCCGGAGGCCGCCGCTGGAGAAGCACCGCGCGTGAGGCAGGAGGCGTACATCGTCCCGCGCGCACATAAGCTCGCTGCACTGAGCCGGGTGTTGGACGTTGAGCAGCCTACATCCACCATGGTCTTCTGTCGTACACGGACCGAGGTCGATCAGCTCACCGAGACGCTGAACGCCCGTGGGCATCGTTGTGCCTCGTTGCACGGCGGGCACAACCAGGTGCAGCGCGATCGTGTCATGAACTCCTTTCGTGCAAAGACGACCGAATTGCTGATCGCGACGGATGTCGCCGCGCGCGGTCTCGACGTGAAACACGTAAGCCACGTCATCAATTTTGACGTGCCACAGTCCGGCGACAGCTATATCCATCGCATCGGTCGCACCGGGCGCGCCGGCAGGGAAGGGGTGGCAATTACTTTTGCCGAACCGCGCGAGCACCGTCAACTGCGGCAAATCGAGCAGCAAACCCGGCAACGTATCGTTGTGAAGCAGGTACCCACGGTCGCGGATCTCAACGCGCGACGCATGGCCACACTTCAGGATCAGCTCCGCGAAGTCATCGAAACGGGAGAACTGGACAGCGTGCGCGTGGTCGTGGAGACGCTGGCGGCGGAGTACGACATCATGGACGTCGCAGCGGCAGCAGTGCGCCATCTGATCGCGAGCAGCGGCGGCGACGACGATGCTGCGGAGATTCCTGCACAGAGTGAGGCGAGCCGCGGCGGTCGTGGTTCTGAGGGGCGTCCATCGGGCCGCGGTTCTGATGGGCGTGCATCTGGCCGTGGTACTGATGGGCGTGCAAGTGATGGCAGGAGCCGGTCGCCACGAGTGAGCGGTGGTGGGGCCGGGGGTGGCGGTGGGGGCGGGCGCGACGCCACGTCACGTCTGTTCATCGGCGGCGGACGCAAACTCAAGATTCGTCCCGGTGATATCGTGGGTGCGATCGTGACCCACACTTCCGTGTCCGCCACACAATTGGGTGCCATCAAGATTCTCGACCGGCACTCGTTGGTCGAAGTTCCGGCCTCAGCGGTACATGAGATCCAGAACGCGCTGGCGCAGAAGCCGATCAAGGGCAAAA
The DNA here is from genome assembly GCA_041749115.1 of Gemmatimonadaceae bacterium. Taxonomy (GTDB): domain Bacteria; phylum Gemmatimonadota; class Gemmatimonadetes; order Gemmatimonadales; family Gemmatimonadaceae; genus JBGTBX01. The sequence continues at coordinate 268 of JBGTBX010000152.1, read as the reverse complement.
AGCTGACAGTGCGGCTCGACAAGCCGGCGCGGTGATGCGCATCGCAGCTTAGCGGTGATCTGCCGGGCTTATCGGGATCAGCACGTTTTCCCGCGCTGTCGGTCCGGTCGACACGTTAAACCGCCCTCGGGCCACAGACCCCGACGCTGCATTCTGGCCCACGTCTCGGCCGAATCGAGTGCATCTGCGTAGCGGATGCTTGGCGGAAACCGGTACGCCGCCGCCCAACCGTTACGTGCCATATACCAATTGATCAATTGCCCGTTGT
>JBGTBX010000151.1:0-4347 GCA_041749115.1 Gemmatimonadaceae bacterium | reverse complement strand
CGTGGGATGTTTTCGCGACGCGCTACTTCCAGGGCAACTGCTTCATAGAGTGGACTCGTATCGGTGATGGAACGACCCATCAGCGCGAGCGTCTGGCTCACCCGTGCACGTGGATACACAGTGAGCTGTCGCGATTGCTGCAATGCCACCGTGGCGGCCACGTGCAGCGCATTCCCCGTCGACGGGTCTGCACCGTGCGTTTCGACGTCGGCGATCAGGACTGGTGCGCCTGCAGCGACGGTCGAACCGCGGGGTCGCAAGGCAAATCCGGCGACCACGACCGCGAGCAGGGCCAGCGCGAGAGCGGTTGTTTGCACGAGCCCGCGCTTCGATGACGAAGCGAAGGGCGAACGAGGCGATGCGTGGATGTTGTCGCAGGCCGGGGCGAGTTTCCATTGCCCTGATGGATTGCGGATCAGGACACCCGTTTGCACCGCTCGGGATACAGAGTCTACGATGCGTGCGGGATTTCCCCCGGATTCTCGCAGCACGCGCGGTGACAGAAGTGCGACGGTTCGCGCGTCGAATGGCGCCATGCTCGCAATCATGACGCCGACTTGCTCTTCGTCGAGCATTTGAAGAGAAATCCGTCGGACGTGTGTTGCGCCGTGCTGCAGGTCTCCGCCAAGCGCCGACCTGGCCAGTACACCGGGTCGACCACTCAGAACCACCAACGAATTTTCAGGAGGCCGACGTACAAGCGCTGAGAGCACCTGGAGACTCGATGAATCCGAATGCACAGCATCGTCGACAATCACGATCACCGACTCTTCAACCGCTGACTCGGTCAGCGCACGATGCACGCATTTCGGAAGATCGTCGATACCGACGCTGGGGAGCGTGCGAAACCTTCGTCGCAGCTCCGGAACGACCATTGCCATGCCAGCGAGCAACTCCGCAGGCACGGCGGCCAATCCGGGAGCGTCCGCCAACTGCTCGATCAACGTACGCACCATAGACCAGCGTTCAGTGCTTTCCGCAGCGAAGGCGCGCGACCGCATGCAGCGCGGTGGATGCTTTCGCGCGCGCAACGATTTCATCCATTCATCGATGAGCCGGGATTTTCCTGCTCCGGCTTCACCTTCCAGCAGCACGACGATTCCATGCGATTTGCTGCTTTCACGATATGCTGCGGTAAGCGCCTGCAATGCATCCGCGCGACCAATCAGTTCTGGTGAAAACGTTGCGCTTGCAGCCCGAACTTCCCTGGGCACGGGTGCACGAAGTGTATTGATGAACTGCAACAGTTCGGCTGAGGGCGCAACGTCCAGTTCAGCGCGAAGCTGTTGCTCGAACTCGGCGAATCGCGCAATAGCGTCAGCACGCCTGCCACACGCGTCGAGTGAAGTGACCAGATGACGGCAGGCGCGCTCATCGAACGGAATGTTGGCAAGCCAGCGCTCGCTCAATGCGACGGCTCCAATCCAATCCCCGCGCGCCTTACGTTCGGCGACTGCGAGTTCGGATGCGCTGGAGAACGCGCGTCGAAGGCGAGCACGCTGTGCTTCGATCCACAGTCGCCATTCCTCACCGCCCGCGACTTCCATTGAAGCGAGAAATTCACCGTTCCACCGATCCAGCGCCGACTCGATCTGCCTGCCGGCTATCTCGGCCTCAAAGCAGTTCGCATCGAGCGACACTTCGGATGCGACGAGTCGAACCGTTGAACCTTCAGTGACAAGTGCATCGCCAACGACTGAACGCAACTCGGACAGCGCCTGCCGCAGGGACTTTCGTGCGAGCTCACGCTCGCGACCGGTCCAGAGAAGATCGGCGAGCGTTTCGCGCTCGACGGCTTTGTCCGTCCGCGCGAGGTAAACCAGCAGCGCGAGTGGCTTTCGGCGTTCCCGAAGAAGGGAACGCTCACCATCGAGAAGAGCGAGCTGGCCAAATGCGAGAAGGGTAAGAGCCACGCCCGGAACTTCCCTGCGGATGTGGGCAAGCGCTAGAGGTCCAGGGGGTGGCCCCCCTCCCCGAAATGCCGAGTCAAACGGCGGTCGAGCCGTTGGGCGTCAATTGCAGTCAGGACAATGATTTGACGCCGCGCTTGCCGGTCAATTGCCGCGCCTTGCCGAACATGTGGGTCGGATCGAAATGATCGGGATGACCATCAATCGCAGAGCGCGCAGGAGAAGCAATATGAGCCAGTCCAAAGTGTCAGACACGCCGATACGGTCGAGGGTGACGTGTATCGTGTTGGGTTTGCTGTTGGCATGCTCGGGAAGCGACAGCAACAACGGGGGTACGGGCCCGCCGACGCCGGTCGTTACCACGATCACGGTTGCGCCGCTGTCGCCGCAGCTGGCCGTTGGTGAAACCGTCACACTGAGCGCGGTGGTGAAGGATCAGTCGGGCGCCGAGATGACCGGTCAGGCGGTGACGTGGACGTCGGCGTCGAACAGCGTCGCGACGGTGAACTCGGCGGGCGTTGTCACCGCCGTTGGCGCGGGGGCGAGCGAAATCAGCGCATCGGCCGGTGGCAAGTCGGGATCGACGCTGGTGACCGTGCGCGTACCGGTGGCAGCGCTCGTGCTATCGGTGGACACGGTTCCACTCGCCATTGGCACAACGCTGCAATTGTCGGCAACATTGCGTGATGCTGCTGGCGCGGTACTTGGAACACGTCCAATAGCGTGGAGCTCCACTTCTGTCAGCGCGACGGTTTCAAATACGGGCCTGGTCACGGCAGTCAGCGTGGGAGCCAGTCGCATCATCGCGAGCGCAGAAGGAAAGAGCGATACCGCAACCGTCCTCGTTCCGCCTGGGCCAGTCACTGCCGTGAAGGAAACCGGCAATGCTCGGAGCGCGACGATCGATGCCGCCGGGGGCACGTTGCGGGCCACAGACGCCGCCGGCGTGCAGTACACGCTGACCGTTCCGCCTTTCGCACTCATGTCGCCGGTCAGTATCACGATGACCCCATTGACGAATGTCACTGGGCTTCCACTGTCCGGTGGCTTCGTTGCAGGCGTCGACCTGCAACCCTCCGGCGTTGTGTTCGCCGAAGCGGCATTGCTGACGGTTACAATGAGCGCTCAGCCGCCATCCGGCCAGCGACTGCTCGGATTTTCTGCGACCAGCACTGGGCAGGACGTGACGCTGACGCAGGCCTCCTCGGGCGCGAACACCGTGCGCATTCCCGTGAAGCACTTCAGCTTGATCGGCGCAGGATTCGGGACAACGCAAGACGTTGACGCGATCTATTTCGCGAGCTTCTCGAACCCGCAGCTGACAGGAAGCCTGTACGTCCAGTCGCTGGTAATCCTGTCGGGTTCCATCCCTCGAGACGTGCAGCTCGAGCAAGAGATCTATCACAAGTGGTTTGACACCTGGATCATCCCGCGACTGCAGAGCGTGAATTCCGATGCTGCGCTGATAGAAGCCATCGCGGACTACCGCGACTGGAACACTGAGACACCGGACATCCTCGGTCTGTTCAACGTGCTGCCGGGTGGGCAGAACTCGACCGAATTGACCGGTCGTCGCGCGCAATGGGAACAGACCTTTGTCGCGAAAGCAAAAGAAGCGATTGCGGGAAACACGCAGACCTGCAACAACGCTGGTACGAATCCCAACCGGATCACGGCGCTCAACAATGCGCTCTTCTGGTACGAACTGGTTCGCATCGGGTTCGGCATGGCCAATGCGCAGAATGGGCTCGACATCCCCACGTTTCTGTCCGGACTGTGTGCGCGCGTTGTCACCCAAAGCCTGTCGCTCGTCGATCCCCTCGAGGAACTCACCAGCAACACACTGACCGCGCAGTTCGCACTGAGTTTCGCGAATGGTCAGGCAATCGTTCCCGACAACTTCAAGGTGACCACGACGGCGACAGGGGTGACGCACCAGTTGCCCAGCGCGACCGCGCTGACTCCTGCGGGGTCGTTTACCGGCAGCGTTAGCGGCGATCCAGGCGCGGGCACGGCGATCATCGATCTCGAGGTGTGCTACGCGGGAAACACGACTGTCGCGCTTGCGCTCGGACGCACCGTGCTCTGCAGAACAGAGCATCTGGTTCGCAACGTTGGCCGGGTCCAGATCACCACACAGAGTTTACCCGGCGGTACCGCAAACTCGGCGTACAGCGCAACCCTCAGCGCAACGGGCGGAAACGCCGCGTATCAATGGAGCATCGTGAGTGGTTCGCTCCCAGCTGGATTGACGCTGAATGCGTCGACGGGAGCAATCAGTGGCACGCCGCAATCAGTGGCCACGTCGAACTTCCGGGTGAAGGTGATGAGTGGTCCGCTGAGCGACCAGAGGAACTTCACGATCGCGGTTGCCGCCGCGCCACCGCCGCCACCGCCACCTGGAGGAGGTTGCGACGATTACTTCCTCACATCGAAC
>JBGTBX010000150.1:0-30604 GCA_041749115.1 Gemmatimonadaceae bacterium | reverse complement strand
CGGAGCCTCGAGACCGACTCTCAACGGTATGAGCTTCTGGTTGGAATCCTGCGCAGTGGCAAGCTGATTGCAACAACTGCGCTGCGGTGTATGACCAGCGATCGCACGAATTGTTATTCCAGATTGGTCCCGACCTCGGCGGTGAACCAGGTACGCGCCCTACACCGATGAAGAGGCAGCGCCGATGCTCGAGAAAGTCCTCTGCTTCAAGGACGCTCTCCAGCTGCACAGTTTTCTCATGCGCGATGTATTCAGCTATTTCAAATTCTTTGACGCCAATTCGCCGCTCGACGAAGCCGACAACTACTACATGGAACGCGAGTGGCGCATTCTCGGGAATGTCGATTTCAACATTTCTGAGGTCTGTCGTATTCACATGCCGAACGAGTTTGCTTCTCAGTTTCGGCAGGATTTCCCTGCATTCGCAGGCGAAGTAAAATACCCTCAGGATTGAAGGGTTCAGGTGGAGGAGCGTAAGCGCTTCGACTGCCTGTCGCCTCCTGCGTCCTCTGCGAGGGACGCCTCCGTTCAGCAAAGCTGATTGTTCAGCAGGACGGTCATGCGCGTGCCTGCAACCCTTCCGCCTGTGACATCGCGAGGTCAGGTTACCGCAGGACAAATGTGTCGCGGTCGGAGCACGACGGAAAGGTCGATGAAACGTGCGCACGGCTCTTTCAACAGATACTGATGCCGATATCCAGAGAGCAGGCGCTTGAGATCCTTCGACGATTCAGCCTCGCCGGGCCTATCGAACAATTGGCCGAGCGCCTGGCATCGACGCCGGAATCGAAACGACCCTTTCCGCCCGACGTACCTCAGCCGCGGGATGCAACCACCGCCGGTCGCGACGCGCGCGTGGAGTTTCTCCGCTCACTGGGTCACGACATTCCCTACCTGACCGGGCAAGCTGCTCCACGTGAGCCCGAGTTTTATCAAGGCAACATCGAGAACTACGTGGGGATGGCGCAGATACCCGTCGGGCTCGTCGGACCGCTGCGGATTAACGGCCTGCATGCCTACGGCGACTATTACGTGCCGCTCGCCACCACCGAGGGTGTGCTGGTTGCGAGCTACCACCGCGGTGCGCGGTTGGTGACCCGCGCCGGGGGCGTGGCGACACTCACTACAGCTGAACAGGTCCAGCGCGCACCTGGCTTTGCGTTCGAGAATCTGGCCGAGGCGGGGCGATTTGCGGCGTGGGCGATTGGCGAATTCGCCACGATGCAGGCCGTGGCCGCAACTCGCACGTCGCACGGCTCACTGCAGGACCTTCAGATTCATATCGAAACGCGGACCGTGTATCTGATTCTGCAGTATCACACCGGCGATGCGGCCGGGCAGAACATGGTAACCATCTGCACCGAAGCGGTGTGCGCCGATCTCATGGCCCGTACCCCTGTTCAACCGAGGCACTGGTTTATCGAGTCGAACATGTCGGGCGACAAGAAGGCAACGGTGTTGAGTTTTCTGCACGGTCGGGGGCGGAAGGTCATCGCCGAAGTCACACTCCCTCGCGCGCTCGTCGAGGTCGGTCTGCACACGACTCCGGAGCGCATGGAAGACTATTGGCGCATGAGTTTTGTGGGAGGCGTTCAGACGGGATCGATTGGTGTGAGCGGTCACGTGGCGAACGGACTCGCAGCACTGTTTATCGCATGTGGCCAGGATGCTGCGTGTGTAAGCGAGGCGAGTGTAGGCATCACGCGCATGCAAGTGACGAAGGACGGCGACTTGTGGGTGGGTATCGATCTTCCCAACCTGATCGTCGGCTCGGTGGGTGGCGGTACGCGAATGCCGACTGCAGCTGAATGTCTGCGGATCGTGGATTGCGAGGGGACCGGTAAAGCCTCGCGTTTTGCCGAAGTGGCGGCGGCGCTGCTGCTCGCGGGAGAGATCTCGATTGTCGGAGCGCTGTGCTCGGGTGATTTCGCGAGAGCGCACAAGTCGCACGGCAGACCAACCACAGCGTGACGAAGCCGGGCACGTTGGCTCCCCGGGGCGATGGTGGGGGAAGAGGAGCGTCGGCGAGGGGGCGGCCGCGATCACTGGCTTCGCGGCTTTGGGAGTATCAGGGGATCCGGTTCCCTGTCGCGGGCTTCGGACCACTGGTTATCGCGTTCACGTTTTCGTCCGCTGCTTTCTCGCGCGTGGCCCGTGGCGCCCCGGGATTCATTTCGTGGACTCTGTTCGCGGTGGGAGCATTCACCGCGCTCGTGTTCTTTTTCATGCTCCGCGTACTGGACGAGCACAAGGACCGCGAGATCGATGCTCGCTTTCGACCGGAGTTGCCTGTGCCAAGCGGTCTGGTAAGCCTGCGCGAATTGCGGTTGGTCGGCGGAACGCTCGTTGCAACAACGTTGGTGTTGAACTGGATGCTCGCCCCAACGCTGTTATGGGCGTACGGTGTCGTCGCGGTGTGGGCGGCGCTTATGACGAAGGAGTTCTTTGTTGGAGAATGGCTGCGTGCGCACCCGGCTGCTTACCTGCTCTCGCACATGGTGATCATGCCGGCCATCGATCTGTACACCACGGGACTGGACTGGCTTACGGAAAACGCCCCACCGCCCTCCGCGCTGATCGCCTTTCTCGCGGTCACCTTCGCGAACGGCATTCTTATTGAGATCGGCAGAAAACTGCGAGCGCCGGAGGGTGAACGCGAGGGCGTTGATACATATACCAAGGTGTGGGGCATTCAGCTGGCACCGGCCCTGTGGATCGCCACGTTGGCCGCTTCGGCGGTGTGCGCGTGGCTCGCCTCGCGTGACGTAGGCACATCGTTCGTTACACTGCTCGTGCTCGTCCCTACCGCCATTCTCGCTGCGCTGCCGGCGATGCGGTTTCTGAGAAACCCGGCAGCACGCTCGGCAGGCCACGTAGAAAAGGTCAGTCAATTGTGGCCGCTGCTGACGTACCTGCTGCTCGGGATTGCGCCGTATATGAACCGGCTGGTCAATACCGCGCCCCGATGACGCCGACCGACGGTTGGGTCTGGGTTCCTCCTGCGGCGCGCCCGCCACTGTCGAGCGTGGGAGGCAAGGCCACACAACTGGACGCCCTCGCGCTGCTTGCACACCGCTTTGGGGCTACCGTACCACGCTTCGTTGTCCTGCGAACCGAAGCGTTTGTGCAGTTCGGAGCTGATGCCGCGGATGAAGGCATGCTGCCAGACCTTGCCGACGACATTCAACTCGCGCTCAGCGCCGCTGGTCTTTCGGACGCCATGCTGGCCGTACGTTCATCTGCGACCGCAGAAGATGGAACGGTCGCTTCGTTTGCAGGACAGTTCGACACGATACTCGGCGTTGCCGCCGCTGACCGCATGGCCCTGCACAACGCGATTCGCCGTGTCTGGTTGTCGGTAAAGGAGGCGCACGCGGTCGCGTACAGTAATCAGCAGGGAGAGGTCGAGGGATCTGGCGTACAGATGGCGGTCATTATGCAGGAAATGGTGGAGCCCTTTGCCGCCGGAGTGGCGTTCGCGCTGGACCCTGTGAGTGGCGCACGCGATACGGCGGTCGTGAGTGCTGTGCCGGGATTGGGTGAGGGTTTGGTCAGTGGAGAGCTCGACGCTGATACGTGGCATGTTTCATCGGAGGGCAGATCCATTCGCTTCAGCGCTTCCGTTAAAACGCATGCCGTCCGCATGCAGAGTGGCGGCGGCACGATCCGTGAGGAACTGGACGCCAGCCAGGCGCAGGCCCCGGTGCTGAACGACAACGAGGTGAGGCGAATCGCGGAAGTGGTGCGAGGAGTTTCTGAGGCACAGGGCGCTCCGCAGGATATGGAATGGGCGATGTTGCGGGGCGATGTCGAGGCACCCACTCAGTTGGTTTTACTGCAGACGCGTCCTGTCACGACGTTGCGAACGAGTTCCGTGGCCGACGGTCAGGAGTTGCGCGTGAGTCCTCCGCCTTCGCATGACCCACGAGGTGCAGGCCGCCGGGTATGGGACAATTCCAACATCATCGAGAGTTACGCTGGGGTGACCACGCCATTGACGTTCACCTTTGCGCGCTCCGTCTACGAAGATGTGTACCGGCAGTTCTGCGCACTGATGGGGGTTTCTCCGCAGCACATGGCAGACAGCGAAAGTGCGTTCTCACACATGCTGGGATTGGTGCGCGGACGTGTGTACTACAGCTTGATCAACTGGTATCGACTGATCGCGTTGCTGCCCGGCTTTGAGTGGAACCGTGCGTTCATGGAACGCATGATGGGCGTGCGCGAGGCGCTGGAGGCACCTCCCGCGCCGCCGGGAAGCGGAAATCGGCTGCGCGATTTCGTGCGATTGATTGGCATGCTGGTCCGGATGATTCGTGAGCAATCGAAGCTGACGGAGACCGTACCGGAGTTCCACGCGCGGGTTGCGCGCACGCTCGAGCCGCTGCGCGGCGTGGATCTCAGCACCTGGGACGCACCTCACATCGCCGCACTGTATCGCCGCCTGGAGCAGGAGCTGTTGCATCACTGGCGCCCGCCGCTGGTGAATGATTTTTTCGCCATGATACATTTTGGTGTGCTCGGTCGGCTGATCACCCGTTGGCTTCCCGATGCGCCAAGGACGCTGTGCAACGACTTGTTGTGCGGGGAGGGTGGCATCATCTCAACCCAGCCGGCGCGGCGCGTAATGGCACTGGCCCGCATGGTACGGGAGTCACCAGCGCTGCGGGAGATCTTTGCGCAGGAGGCCGACGACGATGCTTTGTGGCATCAGATCAATACGCGTGACGAGACGAAGGAACTCGCCGCGCTCCTGCACGAGTACATCGAAGCGTTCGGCGATCGGTGCCTGGAGGAGCTCAAGCTCGAGACGCTGACCCTGCGTGAGGATGCGACGTTTCTCATTCGCATGGTGAAGGCGTATGTCGATCAGGGAGCGATCGACCCGGATGCTGCCCTCGCACACGAGAAGCGTCTGCGTGCCAACGCGGAGTCTGTGGTGACCGCCCAGCTCACTGGCTGGCGCGAAGCAATCTTCATGTGGGTACTCAGCAACACACGCGCGCGGGTTCGCGATCGTGAGAATCTGAGGTTCGAACGCACGCGTGTATTCGGGATGGTGCGTCGGATGGTCCTCGGACTGGGAGATGCATTCACCCGCAGCGGTCACCTGCAGCATCCACGTGATATCTTCTGGCTGAGCATTGAAGAGATTCTTGCGGTGGCGGAAGGGGGGGGGAAGCAACCTGGTGACGGGCTGAACCATCTGGCGAGCGAGCGCAAGGCGCAGTTCGCTCAGTGGGAGCGCGACGTTGCGCCACCTGACCGATTCGAGACGACGGGGCCGCTGGGAGATTGGGCGGGTCCACGTGAAGCGGAAATCCCGCGCCCTGCGCTGACAGCTGCCCATGAAGGAGATCTGTCGGGAACGGGGTGTTGCCCGGGGGTGATACGCGCGCGTGTGTGCATCGTTCGGGATCCTCGCGAGGCGGGCGCCCTGACTCGCGACGGTGGCAGACGTATTCTTGTTGCTGAACGAACGGATCCCGGGTGGACGCTGTTGTTTCCTGCGGCAGCGGGATTGTTGGTTCAGCGGGGCAGTCTCCTCAGTCATTCAGCCATTGTCGCACGGGAGATGGCGCTGCCCTGCATTGTCGGCATCGCCGGTCTCCTCGACACACTGGTGGAAGATGAACTTGTGGAGATGGACGGAACCACGGGCATAGTGAGGCGCCACATCGAGGTGGTCTCGTGAACGTGTCCGCAACGGTGGAGAGGGTGGTATGAGTGGCGTCGATGCACGGGCGTCATTTGATTTTGTGCGGTACGCGAGCGTGTGGGAGGACGCGGACGTTCTGTGTCAGGCCCTCACGCCGGTCGCGGGTGGAAAGCGCCTCCTGTCGATCGCCTCTGCTGGTGACAACGCGCTGGCACTGCTGACGCTGGACCCTGCCGAAGTTGTGGCAGTTGATCTCAATCCCGCGCAGCTCGCATGTATCGATCTGCGACGGGTGGCGTTCAGCATTCTTGAGTACGAAGATCTGTTGGCCTTTCTCGGCGTTGTTGCTGATGCCAAACGTCTCGCTGTGTATCAGTCGCTGCGCAGCGCGATCTCACAGGACACGCGGACGTTCTGGGACGCAAGACCAGAAGCGGTGGTAGCAGGGATCATCCACGACGGGAAATTTGAGCGCTATTTTGCGACCTTTCGCACACGAGTTCTGCCCTGGGTCCACGGCGCGGATACGATTAAGCGGCTGCGGGAGTCGGGTTCGATTGAAGAGCAGCGTGCATTCTATCGCGACCATTGGGACACGTGGCGCTGGCGGGGACTCTTCAGGGTATTCTTCAGCCGTTTTGTCATGGGGAGACTGGGGCGGGACCCTGCATTCTTTGATCACGTTGAAGGATCCGTCGCCACACGTATTCTGGAGCGTACCCGATACGCGCTTACCGAGCTTCCAGTGGTGTCGAATCCATACCTGAGCTACATACTGACAGGAAACTTTCAGCTGAACGCTCTCCCGTTGTACCTGCGCCGGTCGGCGCACGGCTGCATTCGAGAACGCATCGACAGACTGCGCATTGTGCGAGCTCCGGCAGATGAGGTCGAAGGACCCTTTCACGGGTTCAATCTTTCGGACATCTTTGAATACATGGCACCGGCTGAACATGAACGTGTGTACGGCCGATTGATCGACCACGCCGAGCCCGGCGCGCGACTTGTGTACTGGAACATGCTCGCTCCGAGGGCGCGACCGATTGATGAACACCGCGTTGTGTCTCTGGATGAGCTGGCCGGTCAACTCCACGCCGGTGACAAGGCGTGGTTCTACCAGCGTCTCATCGTGGACGAGGTCGTGCCGCTTGCCGAACGACATGCCTGAGCCCACACCACTTCATACAGCGGCGACCGGCGCTCGCGGCGTGACCGCCGGTGGACCATGACCATGTCCCTTCCACCAATCCCGACGGGCGTGTCGTTAGGCGGGGACATTGTTGCTGCGGCATGGGTCGGATTGGCCTTCCTCGTGCTCATGGGTATTGCCGAAGTATGGCGACGCCGTTTCGCGCCGCCGACGGAATGGACCCGCAAGTTCGTTCATGTGGCGAGTGGCATTATTGCGGCCTTTTTCCCATGGGTCTTTCGCACGCACGTCACGCCGCTCGTCCTCGGCTTAATCATGGTTGGTGTGTTCTCGATAGCCAAGCGCAAGGGTTGGCTGGGCGCTGTGCTCGACGTGGAGCGTTCGTCCGCAGGTGAACGGTGGTTCCCGGTCGGTGTGTATGTTCTTTTTCTCGTTGGCAGGTCGCAACCGGTCTTCTACCTGATTGCTTTGGGAGCGTTGGTTGTATCCGATACCATGGCTGCGCTCATCGGCAGCCGGTACGGATCGCATCAGTTTGACACCGGAGAGGGGGGCGGTCGCAAGAGTCTGGAGGGATCGGCTGTCTTTTTAATCGTGACGTTTCTCGGCGTCTTCGTGCCGCTTGTTCTGTTGACTGACACTGGTCACGTGGAAAGCGCGATGATTGCCCTGCAGCTGGCGCTCATTACCACCTGTTTTGAGTCGATTGCCGTTGGTGGAAGCGACAATGTGATCGTTCCTCTCGCCGTCTACTTTCTGCTCGGGAAGATGACGCCGTACGACTGGCAGTGGATCGGGCTCCAGTTGACTGCTCAGCTGCTGCTGCTCATTGCAGTTCTTGTGGTTGCACGCTGGAATCAATTCTTGTCGTTCGCCGGAGCAATTGCTGCGCATCTCGTATTGTATGCGGCGTTCAGCCTTGGCCACCCGACGTGGACGATTGCTCCTCTCCTCGCACTGCTCGGCTATTTTTTCGCCACGGCGATGCGGCATGGAAAAGCGGGGATACCAACCGGCGGACATCAGGTGGAGGGAGTGTTTTACGTCAGCATCGTGGCCACGGCGATGGTGTTCGCAGACAACTTTCTGGCGGGTGTGAGTTGGTTTGTTCAGCCCTGGGCGGGGCAACACCCGCTGTTCGCTCCCTTCGTTGGCGCACTCGCTGCACCGCTCGCTATCACCTTTGCCAGGCACTATCGATCGAACGCGTGGCCCGGAGCTGGATGGCGCTGGATGGCGGGAGCAGCGGCATCACTCGCACTCGTGGCCGCGCTCGGTTTGATTGCCGGCGGATCCAATCGCGTGGGTTATGATCTGCTGTTCTGCTCAGCTGTGACCACTTTTGCCCTGGCCGTTTATTTTGCTGCGTATGCGCGCCGAGATACACGTACGGGATTCGAAGCAGTAGCCGACATGCGACTGCAGAGTTTTGCGAGCGCGAGTGCTGTGATTCTCCTGACTCCCCTGTACCTGCGTTTTAATGGATTCCTTTGATGCTGATCGGGCGTCGGACGTGCGCATCCACCAACTGATTATCGGTGGTGATGCTGCGTTGTCGGCTACGTTCACAAACTTTCGGGGCGACTCCGCGTTCACGCAGGATGCCGTGACGGCCGGCACGGAGGTGCTCCTTGCTTTGCGCAACGATGTGCCAGTGGCTCGCGTGAGTCTGCACACCGTGGCCGACCTGGTTGGAGCGCCGGGAGTGTCCGGGCTCATCGGACACTATGAAGCCGTCGATCTTGAGGCCGGAGTACGAATAATCCGCGAGGCCTCGCGCCTGTTGATGGAGCGCGGGGCTGCCAGGGTACTGGGTCCGATGAACGGCAGTACCTGGGCGCGATATCGATTCGCAGTTCCGAGAGAAGTGACAGATCCGCCGGCCGACATGGGAGATTGGTTTGCGGGAGAGCCGTGTAACCCGCCATCGTATCCAGATCACTGGGAAGCGGCGGGAGCAGGCATGTCGATCGTGTCCGAGTATGAGAGTCGAAGCGAGCCGCTCGCGGCGGTGAGCGAAACACCGTCTGGAGTGCACCGCATTCGACCGATAGATACGACCGCGTTTGACAAGGAGCTTGAGACGCTGCATGCGGTGAGCCTCGATGCGTTCGACGAAAACTACCTGTACTCACCGATCAGCTTTGACGTGTTCGCTCAGATGTATGCTCCTTTCCGCACGCGCCTTGATCCGGAGTTCGTGCTGTTGGCAGGAGATGCAGACGGCAAAGTGATCGGGTTCATCTTTTCGTATGCGGATCCGTTGAGTCTTCGCGACGGACGGCCGACTCGTTTGATCGTTAAGACGTTGGCCGTCGCAAAGGCAGGACGGGACCGGCGTGTCAGTTCGGCGCTGCTGGATAGAGTCAGGCGACTGGCGTACGAACGAGGATTCGTTGAAGTCATCTCGGCTCTGATGCGGTCGGACAATGTGACACGCGGCATGGCTGAACGGCGCTCATCGCGGTTGTTTCGTCGATACAGGTTGTACGGACTGACCAGGTGAACGCAAACATTGCGGCGCGACTGGAGTTGAAGGCGCGCGATCATCCGTCGCGCGTGGCAATCGTGGATCGACACCGCACATGGCTCGGAGGTCGGCGACAGAGTGTCACGTTTAGTGAACTGGCCGATCGTGTCGCAGGTGTGGCCGCCGGGCTCATGGAGCGGGGCGTAACCCGCGGCGACCGGGTGCTTCTTTTTGTACCGATGTCGCTGGACCTTTACGTGGCGCTGCTCGCCGTGCTGCACGTCGGCGCAGAGGCGGTTTTTGTCGACGCATGGGCGGGGCGAGCGCGGATCGATGCCGCAATTGCAGCAGCCGCCCCTCGGGCGTGGATTGGAAACCCGCGCGCGCAACTCCTGCGATTTATCAGTCGGGCCGTGCGAAACATTCCGATTTCAATTGTAGTCGGTGGGATCTGGTCGCTCCGGCGCCTGGAACGAAAGATGTCATCGCATTCAGCTGCGGAGGTAGCGCCGGAGGCAACGGCGTTAGTGACGTTCACGACGGGCAGCACGGGGCGCCCCAAGGCAGCGGCACGATCGCATGCTTTTCTGTGGGCACAACACCTCGCCCTCGCTGCGCACCTCCGGCTCGACGAGCACGATGTCGATATGCCGACCCTACCCGTGTTTGTGCTCAACAATCTCGCAATGGGTGTGACGAGCGTTATCCCCGACTTCAGCCCGGCGCGGCCAGCCGATATTGATCCGCACGTAATACTGGCGAGCATGCGCGAGGAGGGCGTCACGACGCTGGTGGCGTCGCCGGCTTTCTGCGATGTGCTGTGTACCCATGTGCTGGGGGCGGGCAGCACGCTGCCGCTGCGCCGTTTGTTCACTGGTGGGGCACCCGTGCTTCCGCCTCTGGTCAGGGCGCTGGCACGGGCGATGCCGGCCGATGCGGGCTCACGCGCCGAAGTTATCTATGGCAGCACAGAGGCCGAACCGGTCTCCGGGATTGACGTGGTCACCATGCTGGCCTTTCTGAACGGTCCCGGTGGCGCCACACGACCTGCGGGGCTCTGCGTGGGCAGGCCTGTTGAACACATCGCGGTCAAGATCATTAATCCGCAAGACGGGCCAGTGGAACTGGACGCATTCGGGTGGGATGCCCATGAAGTGATCGATGGCGAGACCGGCGAAATCGTCGTCGCCGGTGATCATGTGCTGACGGGTTATCTCAATAATCCCGCTGCTGACCGGATCAACAAGATTCGCGATGGCAATCGCGTGTGGCACCGCACGGGTGATGGCGGTTATCGTGATGCGGAGGGATTGCTCTGGCTTACGGGGCGAGTGCAACAGCGCGTGGTGCGAGCCGGCACGGTGTGGTGGCCACTTGAGGCCGAGTTGCGGGCATTTCAGTTAGCTGGCGTCAGGCACGCGGCCTATCTGGCGTTGCCTACCAGCGGACGCGCGGTTCTCTGTGTCGAGGCCCCCGGCGCGATGGATCGCAACGCAGCTGAGCACTCCTTGCGTCAGCTCCTCGACCCATGGCCTGTTGATGCGGTGGTATTTCTTTCGGCCATACCACGCGACCCTCGTCACCGTAGTAAAACGGATTTTGCAGCTCTGTTGCCGCTCCTCGACGGATGATGGCTGGTCGGCGCAGGACATTCCTGGTGCCAGCGGCGGAAGCAACGGGCCGGGTGCAAAACGTTCTGCCAGTGTGTATTGTTGTCTCAGCCTTTCGAGGCGCCCTTAGCTCAATTGGATAGAGCGTCTGACTTCGGATCAGAAGGTTGGGGGTTCAAGTCCCTCAGGGCGCACCTAGGGTGCCTGTACGGGCCCGCTGGCGTGCAGGGCGGCCAGAATGCCCGCTCGCAAATCGCCGGGGGCGCAGGGCGCCGCGACCGCGGTGACGGAGAGCCCGGCAATCGGTGTCTTGAATCCCGCAGGGTCCCCTGACATGACTACGATCGAGGGAAACGAGGGGCCTTGAGGGTCCCTGCTTCGAGCAAACAGTTCAGCGGCGCCTGACGCGTCGGCCGTCACATCAAGGAGCAGGACGTCCACGCTGGCCGCATGCAGGATACGCGTCGCTTCGTCGGCGTTGGCTGCCTGGTGAATGCAATGCACAGGGACCCCGCTCGCCTGCACGGCGCGGATGAGCAGTGATCGCATAACGGCGTCGTGATGGACCAGCAGGAGCGTCGGCAGCATCACGGTGCCTGTTGTTAAGCTGTTACGACAGAATGCTCGCTGTCGTTGCAAGAGGTGGCACTCGCCCCCGCAAGAACGGGGAACGACAGCGTAAAGGTGGTGCCCTGCCCCGGCGTTGTGGCGATCGATATCTGGCCACCGGCGGCGTGGACGTTCCGCTGCACCACGTCCATACCAACGCCGTGGCCCGACAGAGCGGTCACATTCGTTTGCCGTGGTGAACCCTGGGGTGAAGATGAAATCCCAAAGTTGTGAGTCGGGCACGTCGTCAGCGGAACCAATAAGGCCCCGACTTTCGCCGGCGAACGTATGCAGCAGCTCGCGGTCGTCGACCGGGATTACAAACGACCGCGCCGCGAAGGTGCGTTCATCTGCATCGAGGGTGTGCGGCGCTCCCGTCAGGGCGTTACGATCGACAGCACGAGCAGGTCCGATGCGGTCTGACTGCCAAGCGGCGCCACTTCGCTGTCGCTCAGATCAACGTGGAACGCTCCAAAGACCTGGAATGGATCAACCAGGAGGAAGGTGAGCGGCGAGTGTTGCACAGACTGCAACCAGAAGAGGCCTGTGCGCGGCGTGGGAAGCAGCACGAAGTCGCGTGCCTCCGGAAAGCCATACAGTCCCGTCGGAAACGTGACTCTCTGGTCTTCGGCAACGGTAAGTTGTCCGAGCAGCTGAGACTCTATCGATTGAGTTGTTTCCACTTCAGGAGCGAGTAAGCTCATCGCAGATAATCGGCGAGGGAAAGATTAATGACACGTGACATGGACAGCATCGCCGCTTCGTACGCGGTCTGCCGGGCGACGAGTTCACTGACCGCGTGTTCGAGATCTACGTCCTGCAGGTTCGACTTGAACGTGCGCAACGAGGTATCGAGCGCTCTCAGATTTTCTTCTGTCACAAGCGATTGTTCTGATTGTGCTGCGGATTCGCCCAGCACGACCTGCGTATTGAGGTGTGCACTGTCAAGTGAGGTCAGCGACGTCTTGATGGCGACGTCATCGTTGGCGCCAAGCGCCTGCGACAGCTCGTGGAGTGCGGCAAGCGTGCCGGTGTCAAGGAAGACCTCGGTCGCGTTGTGATTGGTCTTGACGAACAACCCCGATGACACTTCGGCGCGCCGGTTTCCCGTTGGCGGTGTTGCAGTAAATGGCGGCGTAATGCCGGCGAGCGGCGCAGTGGACGACTGATCGCCGCCAAACAGGTACTCCCCTTCAAACACGCGGTTGCCGAGAGACATCGCCGATTCAATCAATCGATCGACCTCGGCTTTTGCTACCAATCTGGTGCTCGGGCTCCCGGTGGCGGTGCCCTGACCAACGCCGAGTTCCTTGGCACGCTCCAGCATCAGTGTCAGCGACCCTAGCGTGTCCTCCTCGGCATTCAGCCGTGCGGTGGCCGAATTGACGTTATGCCGATACTGATCGATTGCGCGCAGCGAGCTGTCTGCCCCGGAAATGGAGACGCTGGCGTTCGGATCATCCGAGGCGATCTGACTTTGCGCCGGTGGTAGCGCGGTCACGTGCGCCTTCAACCTGTTGAAGCGAGCGCTGCAACCCGAACAGCGCGTTACGTGTTGTCTGGTTGTTCGTGATTCGCATGCCAGGCGCGATGTGAGAATGCTCACTAGTAGGAAGAAGTTGCCTACATGCGGACGGAGCGTCTTGTAGCAGTATCGGCCGGAGTTCATCCGGCGAAGATTTTTCAAGAGACGACGAGCGTATGGCGACGATTCTGTACGTGAATGACGAGGAGTCTATCGGACTCATCCTCGAAGACTGTTTGACGAAGGCTGGCCACAGGGCCATTGGAGCGCGCAACGTCGGTGAGGCGCTGCAAGTACTCAGTCGCGAAACCATCGACCTGATACTCAGCGACTATGGAATGCCTGGCCTGACCGGCTTGGAATTTCTGGCTCTTCTTCAACGTGAAGGGTACGATGTACCGCTGATCATGGTGACGGGGTACGCCAGCATCGAGCACGCTGTGTCCGCGATCAAAGCCGGCGCAATCGATTACATCACCAAGCCCATCCGCACGCAGCAACTGGAGCTCGCCGTCGAACAGGCGCTTGAGTACGTGCGCCTGCGACGTGAGAACGAAGCGTTGCGCCGCGAGGTGATGGAGTTCCGGCACGAAAAGCAGATCATCGGCGAGACACGCGAAGTGCGCCAGATCATGCAGACAATCGCTATGGTCGCTCCGACCAAGGCGACTGTCTTGCTGCAGGGTGAAAGTGGTACCGGTAAGGAACTGTTCGCCCGCGCCCTTCATGATCAGAGTGACCGAAGTGCCAAAGCTTTTATTAAACTGAACTGCGCGGCACCACCCGAAGGCCTGATTGAGAGCGCACTCTTCGGGCATGAGCGCGGAGCGTTTACCGGCGCGGTCAAGCGGGTCGAAGGAGCCTTTGAGCGTGCGCATGGCGGCACGCTGCTCCTGGACGAGATCTCGGAGATGAAGCTTGAGCTGCAGTCGAAGCTGCTACGGGTGTTGCAGGAGCAGGAGTTCGAGCGCGTGGGCGGCACGTCACCCATCAAGGTTGACGTACGTGTGATCGCGACGACGAATCGCAATCTCGGAGAGTACGCGGCGCTTGGAATGTTCCGACAGGACCTCTTCTATAAATTGTCGGTCGTGCCAATTGAGATTCCGTCGCTCCGGGAACGGATCGAGGATCTCCCGATGCTTGCCTATCGTTTTGCTCTGCGCACCGCCGCTGAGCTGAAGAAGGAGGTCAAGGGCATCGCACCTGACGCGCTCTCGCTGCTACAGGCCTATCCATGGCCGGGCAATATTCGCGAGCTCCAGCACGCGGTTGAACGTGCCGTCATTCTGTCGCGCGACGAAGTACTGCAGGCACACTTGTTTGATCAGCAGCGAGGCACGTCGTCACGATCTCTGGTTCAGCAGGTGCTCCAGCGGGCGACCCCGAGCACACTTGCAGCGCTCAACGTTGGTTCTGCCGCACCTCCCGACGGTATCGTGCTGTCGTCGCTGAATGTACACTCTGCCGAAAAGGCGCTGATTGAACGCGCGCTGGAGATGACCGGAGGTAACCGTACGAAGACGGCAGCCTTGCTTGGTATCTCCGTCCGGACACTGCGCAACAAATTGAACGGGCCTCAGCGCGTCATGTCGTAGGTCGCCGGGCCGTTCAGCAGTCCGCGGGACGCCTCACATCGAGGCGTCCTTTTTTTTGGGGGCGAGCAGGAACGACCTCTTCCTCTAGGCACTGTTTGCCGGACGGCAAGAAGGTGCGCGTGCCCCGGCCCGGTGCTCCCTTCCAAAGTGTCCGCTATTCGGCGCACATTGATTTATGCAACTCGTTCCAGCTGAACGACTTACCTCTCCGCGCAGCGACCGTGATCCAGCTGATCCTCGCGCCTCGTCAAGTGGTCCACGCATTGCTTTATCCGGACGCGCGGTCGAGTGACCGTGTCCTTTTCTGGGAGGCCTATCCCTCCATTGACGTTCTTGAGAGCAAGAGTCGCGTGCGCGACCAGATTATTGACGCGGATCATCGAAACGCCGCATCGCACCTCATGCGTCTCGAGGCATCGTATCGCGAAAAGGAAGACCTCATTCTTGTTGGTGCGTATCAGCGCGGCTCAGGTCCTGTGGTAGACGCCGCTTGCGCTCACGCGATCAGGTTCTCGGCTTTCTGCAGCAGCGGCCTGATGAACCAACTGATTTTGCGACAACACGTTCATCGCTTCTGGCACTGGCCAAGCGTGCAACGGTGTCCACAGTCGCGACGGCAGCATGACGCGCTTCAAACTGCAGCGCCTCCTCGACCTCAAGCAGCTGCGAGAGCAGGAGCTCGCACGCCAGCTGGCCGACGCTCAGCGCGAGGTCGCTGGCGCGCGTGCGCGCCACTCGGAACTCGACACGTTGCGTGATGGCGCTGCCGCAGCACTTGCGGGTTCCGCCGATGGTGGCACCCGGTCCGTCGGAGAACTCATGAGCATGACCTATTCACTACAGCAGCTAAGTGAACACGTCGAACTGCAGGATGAACGTGTCACGGTGGCGGAGGCCTCGGCCACTGAGAGAACCGACGCTCTGCAGAACGCGGTGCAGGAACGACGGGTGCTCGACCGCCTGCGCGAGAAACACGAGGAGCAGGTAAAACTTAGGAACAGAACAAGGACCGCGACGCGATGGATACTATTGCGCTGACGCGATTCTCCACGTCTCAACGCGACAAAGCCAGCGACCATCGTCTCGACCACTTCAATAACTTCTTCATCAGGGGTGACCGTCTCGAGCAGTTCGATAACGACCTGCGCGGGATTCAGAACGCCGTAGATCCCTTGCAGCAGCATGTCGCGCGTGAAATTGATGAAAGCGCGCGAATTACCGGTAACGCGTTCGACCCCGATGTTCAGAAAGGTGTGCACCAGGACTTCTGCTGCCATCGCGGCATGGGCACCGTTTCCAGCCGTCAGGTCGCCTCCGGACTGCCGATAGAGAAGTTCGTAGACGTATAACGCGCCCTTGAGGTCGAAAATCGGCTGCCGGGCAATGAAGACTTCGTACGACGCCCTGGCAGCAGGGTCCTCGGACGGGGTCGAAACGGGCGGAAAGGCTGAAGATCCGGGCACAGTCTATGGGTAAAAAGCCGACGGCTGGGGCGGAGACACGACTGCCACGAGTGGAACCGGGTATCTTTCTCCAGTATCGGCCGCGTGTACCCTGTCTTGTATTGACCGCGGGCCGGGATTACCGTTTGGAACTCTGCCGGTGGCGTCTGCCCGGGTGCAGGGGCACGCGCGAGTAGCTCAGCTGGATAGAGCGTCGGCCTCCGAAGCCGAAGGTCATGGGTTCGAATCCCTTCTCGCGCATTTTGTCTGATTTTCGGCCGGCTCCAAAGAGCACGCCAAATCATGTTCGCACGTCGAGCGTGATGTCATCGCCCACCACCGCTGCTACGTGGATATCGCTGAACTGAGGCGCAAATCGTTAGGTGAGCTGCAGGACGTAGCCACCTCTCTCGAGGTCGACATCCCGTCGGGGATCAAGAAGGCCGACCTTGTGCTGCGCATCGAGCGTGACCTTTTGAACAAGGGCGTGGCGCTTCGTGGCGAAGGGGTGCTCGAAATCACGTCAGAAGGATTCGGATTCCTGCGCAGTCCGCAGTGGAGTTTTGTTCCCAGTCCTGATGACGTATATGTCTCGCCGTCGCAGATCAAGCGCTTCAGCCTGCGCACCGGCGACATCGTGCACGGTGACGTCCGCCCGCCCAAACACTGGGAGAAGTATCTCGCCCTGTTGAAGGTGGACGAGATCAATGGAGCGGTTCCCGATCCCGGCGCACCTCGGCTCATCTTCGACAGCTTAACGCCCCGTTATCCCGACGAGCGTCTGCGCCTCGAAGACGGCGACCTCAGCATGAGGATCGTTGATCTGGTGGCACCAATCGGTAAGGGTCAGCGCGGCTTGATCGTTGCGCCGCCGCGCGCCGGCAAGACCATTCTGCTGCAGAAGATGGCGATGGCCCTCGCGAAGAACCACCCCGAGGTAGTGACCATCGTGTTGCTGATCGACGAACGTCCCGAGGAAGTCACCGACTTTCTGGAGAACGTGCCGGGTGTCGAAGTGGTTGGATCGACGTTCGATGAGGCGCCGGAGCGCCATGTAATCGTCGCCGATATGGCGATTGAGAAGGCAAAACGTATGGTCGAAGCCGGCCGCGACGTCGTCATCCTGCTGGATTCGATCACACGTCTCGCCCGTGCGCACAATTCGGTGATCCCGCAATCCGGTCGCCTGCTCTCCGGCGGCCTCGACGCGACCGCCATGCAGAAGCCGAAGAAGTTCTTTGGTGCCGCTCGCAAGATTGAGAAAGGAGGCTCACTGACTATCGTCGCGACCGCGTTGATTGAAACGGGGTCCCGCATGGACGAAGTGATCTTCGAAGAGTTCAAGGGTACCGGCAATCAGGAACTGGTCTTGAGTCGCGACATCGCCAACAAGCGCATTTTTCCGGCGATTGACATCAACAAGTCCGGCACCCGGCGTGAGGAGCTGCTACTGGATCGTGATGAGATGAACCGCATCTATCTCCTCCGAACGTTCCTTGGCGACATGCCCGCCGATGAAGCGATTCAATTTCTCATTAAACAGCTGCAGCGCTCCTCGACCAACCGGGAGTTCTTCCAGCAGATGGCGCAGGGATAGTGACCCGCACGCGGATCATTGCGATCGACTACGGCGAACGTCGCATCGGCCTGGCGATCAGTGACCCGACACGCACCATCGCATCGCCCGCCGGGCACATTCTGCGACGCGCCGGCAAACGTCCGCCGGTCATGGAGATGATGCGCCGTATCGACGAACTGGAGGCTGGCGAGGTGGTCATGGGATTGCCGCTCGACGGCAACGGCGACGACACTGAGCGCGCGACTGAAGTTCGACGCATCGCGGTGCGCATTCAGGCTGAGGCGCAGGTACCTGTACGGCTTGTGGATGAACGTTTCACGACCGCCGCTGCATTGCGCGCTGTGAAGGAGATGGGCGGATCAACCCGCGGTCGCAAGGGCGACGTGGACGCGCTCGCTGCCACGGTGCTACTGCAGCATGCGCTCAACCTTCCGGCAGAGGTTGCAGTTGAGTCCTCAGGCGATTCGCAACCATGATTCGGCAACGCGGCGTCGCCGCGCGGCGCAACGCGATGGGTGAAACACCCTGCGGGAGTATCGAGAGCATTCTTCGGCAAGGCAACGTCTCAACACCACACAAGCGCCTCACAGCACGGTGCCCCTGTCTTGCTCCCCGCGCTGCTTCTCAGGTCGCCCGTCACACCCTGTGCACCAGCCCGGCGGCGGGGCAATGACCGGGCCAGGGCGACGTATCAGAATTGGCGTGCTCGTTACTGTTGCGTCAGTATTCCTGTCGGCGTGCACCTCAGGCGATGCCGCACCTCGTCGCGTTGTTATCCCTCAGAAGTCAACGTTCCGCGCCGCGGCCGACTCTCTTAACGCAGCCGGCGTCATCCGTGCCCCTCGTCTCTTCAGTGTATTCGCGTCACTCACCGGGCGTGATCGCGCGATCAAGGCCGGCACCTATGAATTTGCACCGGGCCAGTCCTGGAGCGAGGTGCTGGTCGCCCTCGCCAGCGGGAAGAGCCTCCTGATTAATGTAGCAATTCCCGAAGGGTTTGCCCTCAACCGCATCGCGTCAACGCTGGCACGTCAGCTGTCTGTTCCGGAAGATTCAGTTATGGCTGCTGCCAGCGACAGCGCGCTGCGTCGGCGACTCGACGTCCCCACACCGACCGTTGAGGGATATCTCTTTCCGGCGACGTACCAGTTCGCTCCGGGCACCACCGCGCGCGAGGCTGTCAATCAAATGGTTGAGCGATTCGAAACGGCCTGGAAAGAGGAGTGGTCCGAGCGAGGGCGCGCTATGGCGATGACGCGACATGATCTCATGACGCTCGCGGCCATCATCGAGACCGAAGCGCGTAAAGCCGAAGAGCGCCCGGTGATCTCGGCGGTGTATCACAACCGGCTCAATCGCGGGATGCGTCTGCAGGCCGATCCCACCGTCCAGTATGCGTTAGGCAGGCACGTCGATCGTGTGTTGTTCAAGGATCTGGAGGTCGACTCGCGCTACAACACGTACAAGTACGAAGGGCTGCCTCCCGGACCGATCGCGTCGCCCGGTGCGCCGAGTATGGCGGCCGCGGCCAATCCCGCGAACGTGCCGTATTTGTATTTTGTTGCCCATCCCGATGGGCACCACGAGTTCCGCACCACCTTCAAGGAGCATTCGGAGGCGATTCGCGCGATGCGCCGTGCCCGCGATTCCTCCGCGGCCACGGCCAAAGCGGCGACCCGCTGAACGTATGGCCCTGCCCCGCCGGAGCATTGGTGCTCCATGGATTACTGTTTCGCGCAAGGGAGCGCTGCGCTGGGAGAACGGCCACCCGTGGATCTTTCGCAGTGATGTAATCGACCCACCCACCGATGCCGGGCCGGGAATTGCGTACGCCGTGGACCAACGTGACAGACCGCTTGGCACTGCGTTGTGGAGCCCAACGTCCGAGATTTCGTTACGCCTCCTCGACCGCACACCGGACGCGGTGATTGATGATCAGTGGTGGTTCAATCGCATTCGGATGTCTGTCGAACGGAGAAGCGACGTCGCCAGAAACGCGTCGGCCTATCGGCTGATCCATGGTGAGGGTGACGGATTGCCGTCACTGGTGTGCGATCGGTATGATCGTTGGCTCGTCGTTCAGCTGTTGAGTGCCGGGCTGGAGCAATTCCGCCCCGCCATTGTCCGCGCATTGGCGGAACTCACCCGGTGCGAGGGCATACTCGCTCGCAACGACGCGTCTGTCCGTGAACGCGAAGGGCTCGCCCGCGAGACTGTATTGCTCAGTGGCGAGGTGCCTGAGGAGATTGAGGTCCATGAGTACGGTGTGAAATATCTCACTGCGCCGTGGACCGGCCAAAAGACTGGCGCTTTTCTGGACCAGCGCGAGAACCGGCACCGCATCGGGGTGTTGGCGCGCGGCGAGGCGCTCGACTGTTTTTCGTATCATGGGTCGTTTGCTCTGCATATGGCGGAGCGCGCTGCCACTGTGACCGCGTTGGACTCATCAGCGCATGCCCTGAGTCGCGCACAGCTGAATGCCGATCTCAACGGACGGACGAACATCGAGTTTGTTGAGGGGAACGCGTTCGACGTATTGCGCGAGTTCAGTGAGCAGAGCCGGAGTTTTGACACCATTGTTGTGGACCCGCCGGCCTTTGCAAAATCCCGGTCATCATTAAACAGCGCGCTGCGGGGGTACCACGAGATCAACCGTCGCGCGATGAGTTTGCTTGCGCCCGGTGGGTACCTGTTCACTGCGAGTTGCAGCTATCACGTGACCAAGCCGCTCTTTCTGGAGATGATCGAGTCCGCGGCAGCGGCGAGCGGCAAGCGGATGGCGTTGTGCGAGATCGCTGTGCAGCCATCCGATCACCCTGAGCTGCTGAACGTGCCCGAGACCGGGTATCTCAAAGGGGCGTTGGTGAGGGACCTGCCCTGACACCACGTTGAAACCTGGGGTCGGGCAATCCAGTAATGGACGCGGTAGGACCGCCGACCACCATGTCGACCTCGCGCGCCGGGGTTGAAAGGCGGGCTCTTCTTTCCATGCAGGAGACGCACCGATGATGAACGAAGCGATGTCCCTGAGGGAGCTGCGCGCCAACTTTCTGCGGACGAGCACGCTCTCCATGCCGTTGGCCGGACTGATTGCATGGACCGCACTCGGGATCGCTGCGGCGTTTCTTGCGGCCCCACTCATTGGCACGCTTGCGCTTTACATCATGGCGTTGATTCTGCCGCTGGCGTTCATTCTGGACCGCCTGCGTGGCCGGAATCTTTTTTCCGAGGGAAGCGACAATCCGCTCCTGGCGCTTTTCCTCTCATCGATCGCAGGGATCGGCGTGACCGTGCCCGTTGTGATCATCGGCGCGCGTGGCGCAAATGATCCGATCATCGTTGTGCTGGGCATGGCGATTCTGGCCGGCGTCATCTGGATCCCCTACGGGTGGGCCGCGGGCGACCCGGTTGGTGTCCGTCACGCGATAGCGCGTGCACTCGGCAGCTATGCAGCGTTTGCCTTCGCGCCAGCAGCGTACCGGGCAAGCGCGATCTGCGCGGTAGTCGCGCTCTGCTACCTGTATTCCCTTGTCTTCATGAAACGTCCTTCCAGTGTAACGCCGGCGGCGATCGCCTAACGACTCATACCTCGCGAGGAACGATTCACAACAAGGGAACCAGCGACGCAGGGGGTTGTAACCGTGGCGCACCGCGTGCGAACGGTGCGCCCTGGTTGAGATAACAACGGCTGTGATTGCGTAACCGGCTACCCGGTTCAATCCCGTTACGCGACTGCCCCTTCTTTCACGACGCAGTAGCGGTAGTTCATGCCGCGACCAGCCCGTTTGCCGCGCCCAAGGTCCTGGATGTCCACGACGCGCGCCCCTGCACCTGCGATGATTTCCTTCACTTGCTCCAGCGGAAGGTAGTGCATCTCGTACGGTGCACGGCCGCGAATAAGCTTCCACGCGCGCCGGAGCCATCGTCGCTTTACGTCGTACAGCAGTGCGCTGAATGTACCCGCCCGGTAGCGCAGAGGGCCCGACGGAATCTGAAAGAGCGCAACTCCCCCCGGGCGCAGTACGCGGAGAAATTCACCGACGTACTTAGCTGAAGCGTCCGGCGGGATATGCTGCAGCGTGATGTTCGAGTAGACGAAATCAAAACTGTCTGTGCCGAGCTGTGAGAGATCGTCGCGTGTGTTCACGAGGTACTCCACGCGAGTACCGACACGATTGAATTCACGTGCCTTTTCTATCATGGTGTCCGCAATGTCGATGCCCACGACCTGTTCACAGTGCCCCGCGAGGGCCTGCGTCAGGCGTCCTACGCCGCAACCGAAGTCCAACGCCTTGCCGCGTTTATCAGACAGCCCCAGACGGTTCAGATGAGCGATCACCTCTTCGATCTCGGCGACCCCCGTCGCGAAAAACTCGTCCGGATCCCACTTGTTGTGACGGAGGGAGTGGACGGTGAGCACTGCATAAAGCGGATCTTCGCGTCCGAGTTTCTCGAACGTCTTTCGGACAGTGTCAAGACTCATCAGGTCTTGCTGGAGGGTTCGCGCCGATCGGCACGCGCACCCAACATAACGTTCATGGCTGCTCCGCGGAATGTCTCAGTTCGTAACCGTGAATCGCAGCACAATTCGCTGAACGCGAGTTGGCGCGCTCGCAGCGTCAGAACCCGTGGAGACCTCAAGCTCGGCGAGATCCGATCCGACAAAACCTGGCGCCGGCTGGTAGCGATACTCGCCTGCGAACTGTGTCCCGGGACCGCGACGCATTTCGCTGACAGCATAATGTTTCGGCTGCACGACGATCCGACTTCCGTCCTCGTCGCCAAGGGCGATGCGGTACGTGTACACGTCAGTGTTCTTCATCGACACGTCGATCTGTTGAACAGGATCGGCGTCTCGGCATGCCGGTACCGCGACGAGCAGCGCAAGGAACAGCGCTCGAACCTGAAAATTAGTTGACCATCGGCGCAACATTGTGCTGCCTCCATGCCCGAGATGAATTGAGTCCGGCCGCGAATCGCGCGCTTGCAGGGTCGCGGCTCGCGCAACAACAAAGACACGTCATCACGGCAGTGACCCTCATCGACGATCGCGAGTTGTTATGAACCGAAAACAGAGGCGAATGGCCTCGAGGGCAGTCCTACAGCTGATTGAGCGGCTAACAGCAGCGACAGCGCACCGGCAGTTGGTTATTGCCGCGTGGTGCCGAGCACTACACCACGCAAAACCACCCGCCTGATCTTCATTGTCGCCGAAATGTCACGCAGCGGGTCACCCTCCAAAAGCACCACATCCGCGAAATACCCCGCTGCAATTGCACCATGCGTATTCTCGCGACCCATAACGCGAGCGGGCACCACCGTTGCGGCTGCCAATGCGTCGGCCGGCGACAACCCGGCGTTCACCAGCATCTGCATTTCGCGGTGAACATTCGGTACAGCCACGCTATCATCATCTATTAAGCCATCGGTGCCCGCCAGAATCGGCACCCCCGCCGAATGCGCCGCGCGTGTGAGCGATGCGGCCCACGAATTCATGATGGTGTCTGCCACCTGCCTCGCGAACACCCAAAGAGTCGGTTCCAGATACGTCCCGGCGCGTTGCATCGCACGAATGAGTTCGGTGATCGCCCCACTGTTCACCGGCACGTCGTGATACGGCCCCTTGGCACGATTCCACGCATCGGTCGCCACTACTTCAGCTGCTCCCTGCCAGGACAGATACGGCGCGTGTGTAAGGATATCGACGCCGCCTTGCACCTGCTGCAGCGGCCGCGCAGGAAACACTGTGCCATGCGCCACGACACGCATACCCTGTTTGTGCGCCTCGCGAGTCAAACGTACAACGAGTGCACTGTCCATCATCGCGTACAGCTTAAGTACTTCTGCACCTGACCCGCGAGCCGAGGCCACGGCGGCAACCACGTCGGCTTCTGTAGTGACCGCTTGTGCCCACGGTGCGCGGCCAGGCGCATAGCCAAGTCCCGCGCCGATAAATCGTGGGTCGGTAAAGAAGTCGGGGCCTGCCATGACCGACGCGTAGGCGATTTCCGGTGCGGAAAGTTCCTTCGCGAGCACCATGCGGGCGTACTCGCCGGCGACGCGATTGTCACCAGCCATGGCTTGCACCATCGTCACGCCACCGCGCGCCGCCTGCGCCAGCGAGGACGCCATTCCCTGCGACAGATGCACATGATGGTCGGTGAGACCGGGAATCGCAAATGTCCCGCGTCCGTTCACGTACACATCCACCGAGTCGCGAAAGGTGGTAGCCACCCCGTGCACCGCGACGATGTCGTCTCCGCGAATCACAATACGCTGCAGCGGCACAGTGCGTTTAGCTGCGACGTCCACAATGGTCACCGAGTCAATCACCGTGACCCGTGCGCGTTGCGGTTGCCGCGCGGCCGGTTGCGTCCACACACTCTGCGGCATCAGCACAACTGCCGTCCAGACCACCACTCGCCGCATCATTTCCATGTCGCGGCAAGCACGCGAGAAAAGCTTCCGCCCAATAACAGTTTAATGTTCTCGTCGGAGTGTTTGCGACGAACCATCGCTTCGGTCAGGTCGAACATCCGTTTGGAATGTCCGAGACCATCAACAGCGGCACTGCCGTTCGCATCGAAGTACGCGTTGTAGCGACTGAAGTTGGGTTGCTTGCCGATCTCCAGCGTCCCGCTCCGCGACATCGGATTCGAGAGCCCGGCCATGTCGAGATCGGTGCCGAGGCCCACATGGTCCGGACCAACGAGTTTGAAGAGATATTCGACGTGGTCCGCCACATGCTCCACTGTCACGGGAGGTTCCGGGCGAATCATAAACCGGATCATGGGAATGCCCACGACGCCGCCCTTGGCTTTGAGCTTCAGTAACGCTTCGTCGGTTTTGCAGCGCATACACCCTGATAACATTGCTCGAGGAGACGCATGAGTGAAAATCGGAGGACGCGTCGCGGCTGCAAGGGCATCGAGAGTGGTTTGATCGGCGCAGTGCGATATGTCCACGACCATGCCCACCTCCTCCATGCTCTTCACGATGTCGTGACCGAAGGCCGACAGCCCGCCGTCACGGTTTTCCAGAAAGCCCGCACCAATTCGGCTCTGCATGTTGTAGGTCAGCTGTGAAACGCGCTGGCCGAGTTGATAGAACGTTTTGACGTCGTCAGTCGTGCGGAAATGATCCGAGGTTTGCGCCGTGATCATGATCCCCATCTTGCCCGATGCCTTAATAGTCCGGAGGTCGCTGGCATCGTCGATGCGGGTAAACCATTCGCTGTGCGATGCAATAAAACCGTTCCAGCTGGCATAAAACTTTAACGCGTCGTCATAGTTGCCAGGGCCGCTCCCAAGCGCGATCACGTTGACGCCTGAATCGCGAGACATCGCAAAGTGTTCGGCAGTGAATGATTTCGGCTCGCGCAGCCAGCGCGTGGCCAGTGGGACGTCATCCTTGCGGAAGTCGTCGAACGCGAACTGGCACAACATGTCAACGACCGTGGATTCCTGCATCAGCTGAATAGTACGCGCCGAATACTGAGCTTTGCTCTGCGCGAAGAGCCGGTAGCTGCCGCGCAGGATCGACGGGGCGGCGACGGTGGTGAAGGCTGCAGCCGTGAGCGAGCGAATTGCCCTGCGACGATCCATGTCAGTTCTGATTGAGGGGGCCTGAAGATAGCGTTTCGCGCTGCCGGGTGCCTACTGCATCGCACTTACCCTGAGGTAGCGATCGAGGAACGACTCCAGACGCTTGTACAGCTCAATCCGGTTCGCCGGAACCCGAAACCCGTGCGGCTCCCCTGCAAAGCTGTGCGACTCAAAGGTTTTGCCATACGCCTTGAGCGTATCCACGGCGCTCAAATATTGCCGGTACGGCGCACGTACATCCGCCTCGCCGTGCATAACCAGCAACGGCGTGCGGATATTCTTCATGCGTGCCAGCGTATTGCTCCTTCCATAGACAGCTGGCTGTTCTGCAGGCGCGCCACCATGACCGGTCTTTGTAAAGATGCGGCCCAACCGGTCGGCATTGGTATACGCATCACCAAAGTCATAAATACCGGCCATCGGGACCGCCGCGTCGAACACATCAGGCGCTCGCGCGATCGCCGCCATGGTCTGAATGCCGCCATAGCTATATCCATAGATCCCGACCTTGCCGTTCGACCACGGTTGCGCCTTCAGAAACTCCCCGGCCGATGCCGCGTCCAACGCCTGTCCACTCGCCCAATCGTTCACTCCCAGATCCTGAAACGCCCGACCGAAACCGGACCCCCCGCGGTAGTTTATCGCCAGCACCACATATCCCTTTGACGCCAAATACTGCTCAAGGAGATTCAGCGTCTGCAGGTACGAGTTGGTACCGCCTCCGTGGACCTGCACCAGCGCGGGATAACGACCGGTGGGCTGCCAACCCGGCGGGCGGTAGAGGAATCCCTGGATATACAACCCGTCAAAACTCCGATACGAAATCTCCTCCGGGGCCGCCAGACCGTCCCACTTATCGGCGAAAGCACTGATCTGCCGCGGCACTCCCCCGCGCCCGTCGACGAGATATACATCGGGACCCTCGGTGGGCCCGGCCTGAACAATCGCAATACGGTCGGCCGCAGCCGCTACATCAAACGATCGCAACGATCCCGTTAAATGGGACATTCGCGTAGCGACACCTCCAGCCGCAGGTACCGACCACAGTTGAATGGAGCCACGCTCGAGATACGGAAAGATCAGCGTCTTACCATCCGCGCTCCAGGCGACATGCTGACTGTGCAACCAATCCGTACCATGGATCTGCATCGCCACCGTCCGCTCAGCCCCAGTGGCCACATCAACAATGCAGAGGTCGGCGAGATCCTCGTACCAGTAGCCGCGTTTTGACGTGCAGAGTAATGCAATCGACTTTCCGTCCGGTGACCAGGATGGTACCGTAGACGCCATCAAATCACGCGAGAGCTGTCGCGTAGCGCCCGTCTCGACGTCGACCGACCACAGATCATCGGACCAGTATTCCGCCGAGTTCGAGATGTACGCGATCGATCGACTGTCCGGTGACCACGCCGGCGCAAAGCGGGGATCATCCAGCGCCATGGCATTGCGGGTAACCTGGAGAGACGCCCCACCGTTAGCCGGCACCACCCAGATGTCCTGCGCGCCACTTCGTGTGGAATAGAACGCGACGTACTTGCCATCTGGCGACACCACCGGGGCGCGTTCGTCCTGCCTGTCATTGGTGAGGCGCACGGGAGCAGGCGGTGCGGTGCTCGCTGCGCCTGTGGCAGTCATCCCCACGGTCCACAGATCCCCACCGTTCGCAAACGCTATCCGTCGACTGTCCGGGAACCAGCTGAGTGATCCGCCAACGGTCCAAAGCTGCGGAGCAGCCGACCCCTCCGCGGTCGACGCGACAAAAATTCCTCGGCCGGCATCGGTACTCGCGACAATTGCGACAGATTTCCCGTCTGGCGACAGATTAACGTCGTTGACACCGCGATTCCTGGTCTGGATGTTCTCGATTGTCAATGGCACAACCTGCTGAGCGGCCGGCTCCTCCGTCGCACCAAAAACAACGATGCCGATCAGCACGACGTGGCCAGTGGCGCGTCTGAAACGTGAAACTGTCGGCGGCGATGCGAAATTCATTGGCACTGTCTCGAATGGGTAATTGCCGTCACTGGCGTCCTGCTGAGTACCTCTGCATGTCCAGATTTCCCCCAGGGTGCATGAAGGACATGGCCGGCGGCTCGCTCCAGCTTTATCGATGAGATGCCTGTCCAACCTTCGTCCCGCAACCTCGCTGCTCCCGCGGGCAGCACAATACCCGCCGAACAGCCTCCAATCCCCTCTTTCACGCTCAACTTGGCCTGCGGCGTTTGGACTCGCCACCATCTCCCACTCGGCGTTACCTTACAAACGCACCTCCAGCGCCCGAGCCACTGTCCCCGGGCTTCGCGCCGCGCCCGCTGACCCACTGCTTCCCGTACCGTACAGGAGCTGTCATGCCCCGCTCGCCCCGTCTCCGTCCGACCCGCAGCCTGCATTCCGCGTCTTCCGCGGTCGTGGCCACACTCGCCGCCATCGCTTGCCTGGCCACCGTCCCGCTTCCCGTCAGCGAGGCCTCTGCCCAAAAAACACAGAAGCCGCCGCTGCACGGACGCCACTGGATGGCGGTCACCGGCAAACCGCTCGCAGCCACTGCCGGCGCGATGACTTTCCAGAAAGGCGGCAACGCGATTGACGCGGCCGCCGCAATGCTTGCCGCCACCGCCACGATGTGGGATGTGCTCAGCTGGGGAGGCGAAACGCAGGCCTTGATCTATCACCCGGGTCTCAAGAAGGTGATCGGTATCAACGCGTTAGGCGTGGCGCCGACCGGAGCCACCGCCGAGATGTACCGCTCAAAGGGGATGAGTGCACCGCCGGAGTTCGGTCCGCTCGCCGCGGTCACTCCGGGGACCCCCGGCGGCCTGATGACGATGCTCGCCGAATACGGAACGATGTCGCTCGCCGATGTCCTCGCACCAGCGATTCAGATGGCCGACGGATACCCTATCGAAGCGCAGACCGCAAATTCGATGGAGAGCAACAAGGAACGTATTAAGCAGTGGAAGTACTCGAAGGCGGTGTTCCTGCCGCATGCCGGCGAGGCGCGAGAAGCACCGTCGGCGGGTGAACTCTTCGTGCAGACAGATCTCGCCGCTACGCTGCGTAAACTGGTCGACGCCGAACGTACGGCGCTCAAAGCGGGCAAGAACCGCAAGCAGGCGATCTATGCGGCTTACGATCGCTTCTACAAGGGAGATATCGCGCAGGAGATCGTGCGTGGAACGCGCGAAGAAGGGGGCCTCTTTACGGCAGCTGACCTCGCCAACTGGAAAGTGAAAATCGAAGAACCGCTCTCGGTGAATTATCGCGGTGTCGAGGTCTATAAGCTGCAGCAATGGACCCAGGGTCCGGTGCTCCTGCAGGCGCTGAACATTCTTGAGAATGCGGATCTCAAGTCGATGGGATTCAACAGCACGCGGTATATCCACACGTTGTATCAGGCGATGTCCATGGCCTTCGCCGATCGTGACTTTTACTACGGTGATCCGGCCTTTGAGCCCGACGAACCGATGCGCGGTCTCCTCTCCAAGGATTACGCGAAGAGCCGGTATGCCCAGATGAATTGGAACACCAATGACGCCGGCATTAAGCCGGGCGATCCGTATCCGTTCCAGGGCGGGATCAATCCGTTCAAGGACATACTCGCCGCATGGAGCACCACCGGCGCACCGGTCAGCATGCCGATGAGCGGTGCCCAGGATCGCGTGATCCCCGGCGATGCATTCCCGCCGATGACGTTCGAAGAAGGCTTCTATCAGGGTACTACGTCCATTCAGGCAGCGGATTCATCAGGTTGGGTGGTGTCGATTACGCCAAGTGGCGGCTGGGTACCTGCCGTGATCGCCGGGCGAACGGGAGTAGGATTGAGCCAGCGCGCGCAGTCGTTTGTCACGCAACCCTCCGACGGCCCATACAACGTGGTCGAGCCGGGCAAACGTCCGCGCGTCACACTCACGCCAACGCTGGCGCTCAAGGACGGCCAACCGTTCATGGCGTTCAGTGTGCAGGGTGGCGATTCGCAGGATCAGAATCTCCTGCAGTTTTTCCTGAATACTGTTGAGTTCGGCATGACACCTCAGGAAGCCGCCGAGGCTCCGAATATCAACTCGTTCCAGATGCGGTCATCGTTTGGTGCACATGAGGCGCGCCCCGGCAACCTGCTGCTGCAATCCGCCGTACCGGACTGGACGCGTCGCGATTTAGTAAAGATGGGCTATTCGTTGAGCTTTGACGACCGCACATCGGGACCGATCACGGCGATCTGGTTCGACAGGAAACACCGCTCCATGTGGGGCGCGGCATCGAACCATGGGGAGGACTACGGCATTGCGTGGTAGGGTGATCGCGCAGTTCCCCCGGGCGGCGCTTGTGCTGGCCGCCCTCACGACCACGGCCGGACAGCTTTCGTCGCAGGCAACCCGCTGGTTCAAGGGCAATACGCACACCCATACGTTAAACAGCGACGGCGATTCGTCCCCGGACGAAGTGGTGCGCTGGTACCGGGAACATGGCTACAACTTTCTGTTCCTCACGGACCACAATTTTCTGACCTCTGTCGAGGGGCTGAACGCACTCATGGGCGCAGACGGACAGTTCCTTGTCCTCCCGGGCGAAGAGGTCACTGACCGCCATGACGCCGGACCCATACATATCAACGCGCTTCTGCCCCAGCGTTTGGTGCTCCCTCAGGGCGGTCCGACGGTGAGCGACGTGATCCAACGCGACGTGGATGCCATTCGGTCTGCCGGCGGTGCCCCACACCTCAACCACCCCAACTTCGGCTGGGCTGTGACCGCCGAGGATATCAAGCGGGTCAAGCGGGACCGACTGTTCGAGATCTACAACGGGCACCCTTTGGTAAACAACGAAGGCGGGGGCGACCGCCCGTCTCTTGAAGAGATGTGGGATGACATTCTCTCATCGGGCAAGTTGTTGTACGGCTTGGCGACAGACGACGCGCACCAGTTCAAGGAGCCGTGGAACCCCATGGCGGCCAAACCCGGTCGAGGATGGATTATGGTGCGGGCGGCGCGCCTCAACGGGCCCGAGCTCGTGCGTGCGATGGAACGCGGAGACTTCTACGCGTCGACCGGTGTTGAGCTGGACGACGTGGTGACGACCACGTCTCGCATGACCGTGCAGATCAAAGAGGAACGGTCAAGCAAGTATCGCGTGCGTTTTATTGGAGCACAGGGGCGGGTGCTGAAGGAGACGACGGAGAATCCCGCCGTCTACGATTTTGCAGGCGATGAGCCCTACGTGCGTGCGGTCGTGATGGAATCGAACGGAAAGAGGGCCTGGGTGCAGCCATTCATGCGTGATGCCAGGCAGTAGGGCCGGTGATGCTGTCGGTTACCGCTGGCACTTCCCGCACCAATACGTGCTCCGCCCTGCCTGAACCTC
>JBGTBX010000149.1:0-14760 GCA_041749115.1 Gemmatimonadaceae bacterium | reverse complement strand
CGCCTCAAAGACAATGGAGTTCTCCGATGTGAGCGCAGCGTTGGTGGCCTGCACGCGTTCACTGCGCGCGAGGTCTGCGGGAATGAGTGCGCCGCCGGGGAATCGGGAGCGGGCCAGCTCGCCCACCGCGCGGCCCTGGTCAAAGAGATCTTCCAGAACTCGGTCGGGCTGCAGTTCAACGGCATCGCGATCGTGGCGGCGCCACCACAGAAGTTTATGGCACTGGCTGCCGGCGAGAAACTCGGATTTGGTGAGCATGCGTGGGGAGGGAGTCGCCATCGGGTGAGTAAGATGGCGACCCAGCCAGCGTGTGCGCTACCACTTGCAGAACCCGGCCGCTGCGCTGGTCATGCGCATGCCGTCATTGAGGAACCGCGTGTCAATCCGAACGCAGTGCGACATTGGGATCGACGCGGGCGGCGCGTCGCGCCGGAATCCATGTCGCTGCAAGCGCTACGAGCAGAAGCACGGCCGCAACCGTGCCCAGAACGCCCGGAGCCCGTGCAGGTACATTAAACAGAAGTGGCTCGACATAGGGTGCCGCAACGTAGGCCGTGGCCAAACCGGCAACCACGCCGACCACCGCCACCCGCAGCCCCCCTGATACGACGAGTCGAATGGCGTCGGACGCCTGCGCACCCAGTGCCCGTCGCACGCCCATCTCATGGGTACGCTGCGCCACGTCGTACGCTACGACACTGTACAACCCGATGGCCGCGAGGAGAAGTGCGAGCCCTCCGAAGAGGGTGAACATGGTGGCGCCGAGGCGCCATGAACGCGTTTCGCCACCAACAATCTCGCTGAACGGTGTCACGGTGACGTAGGACGCACCTGGCATTTCGCGTTGCAGGGCGGAGCGCACGGTTTCGATCATGTCTCCGCCGCGACCGTGCGCGCGGATGAACAATCCTCCCCGATTCGGTCGAAACTGTTCATTCGCCAGATAGTAGAGGTGCGACGAGTCCGGGCGGAAGTCCTGCGTGCGGATGTTCTGAGCGATTCCGACGACGTAATGACAGGGCAGGCTGTCTGCTCCCAGTTTAATGCATTCGCCAATCGGGTCTTTGCCAGGCCACAGGAGACGACCCATGGATTCGCTGACGACCATCGAGAGCGGGGCTCCCGCGACATCGGCCGATGTGATGCCGCGGCCGCGGAGGATGCGGGTCCCGAATGTCTCAAAGTGTTCGGGCGAAGCGGATTGGAGCTCGAAGTTGCCGAGCAGATGTACGGAATCGATGCCTGCGACTGTCAGACCGAAATTCCACGTACTCCAGAAAGGAACAGTAAGCTGCAGACTCGCGTTCTCGACGCCGGGAATGGCGCTCGCTGTCTGCCGAAGCGAGCGTCGAAGCTGCGCCTGTGCGGCGCTGTCGATGGTGACTCCGCGCATGTTCAGATTCACCAGGAGCACCGGGTCCACGTCATAGCCCAGGTCTGCGCTCTGTACGTTGCGAAGGCTTTGCACAAAGAGCCCCGCGCCTGTCAGCAACACCACGGACAGTGCACTCTGGAGGAGCAGTAAAGCAGTTCTGGTTCGAGAGCCCTGCCGCGTCCCTTCGCGAACGCCACTCTTGAGATCAGAGGTAAGGTCGGCGCGGGACGCCTGAACCAGAGGAGCAAGTCCGCACAGGAGTCCGAGTCCCACGGCCGTCGCGGCGGCGAAGAGGAGGGTGCGCGTGTCGCTGATGGGAAGGGGCTCGCCACGTTCAAGGACAATGCGCTTGAGTGCAGCACTCCCCCAGTGTGCAATCAATAATCCGGCCGTCCCGCCGAGCAGCGCCAGCACGACGGTTTCAGTAAGCAGCAGGCGTGCGAGTCGAAGGCGTGTCACGCCCAGGGCGAGTCGCAGCGCGATCTCGCGTCGCCGGCGAAGAGTATGGCCGAGGAGCAGATTCGCGACGTTGGCGCAGGCAATAAGCAGTACGATGATCGAAACGGCACCCAGCCAGGTAGCGACTTTCGAGTCGGCCGACGCGTTGGGTCCACGGGCGGGAAGAATGGAGCCCAGCTGCGCGCGGGGCTTGAGAACATCGATCGGCGTGGACGAGGGCTGTTCCTCGAGCTGCGACTGATAGCTGCGTTGCAGGGCGTTGGTAAGGTCGGCGTTGGCCTGGGCGATGGTGACTTCGGGCTTCCGCATGACCATGGTGTTCATCCAGCCCCAGCTGAACGTGGTCCACCAGGTGCCTGTCCGCAGAGCGACGGCGTTGCCGGCCGCATAACTGGTGATGGGAATGAATGCCGCTGGCGGCTGATCCGGCCACAGGCCCACAAAGCCACGGGGGGACACACCGATAATGGTGTAGACGGTGGGTCCGATGTGCAGCGTGGAGCCAATGACGTCGTTCCGTGCGCCGTAGCGGGTGCTCCAGAATGCATGGCTTAATACAACGACTGGCGTGCCGCTGGGGACCTGGTCCTCGTCTGCATTGAAGTAGCGGCCAACGACCGGCGGTGCGTCGAAAAAGCCGAAAAAGGAGGCGCTGACCGATCCGATGCGCATCTCCCTGGCTTCGTCGCCGGTGCCCACCGCCTGGTCATTGGTCGTGTAACCCGCGTGTGATGAAAATGAGGTGGTCCATTCTTCAATCTGTTTGTACCGGACGTATCGTCCGTTGCAGCACGTCTCTTCTTTCCCGCGTGGCGTTCCGAAGAAGTAGGGTCTGTGAACCAGCGCCGCATTCTTGAGCATCGGGGGCGGCCTGAACAGCAACTGGTCCACGATGCCGAACATGGCGGTGTTGGCCCCGACGCCGAGTGCGAGCGTGGCGACGACAGCGGCGGTGAAGCCGGGCCGCGAGGTGAGTCCGCGCAGAGCGTAGCGGACATCTTTGAGAACGGAGTCGAAGGTCATGTGCTTTGGACACACCGATCGGGTGACCCGTTGCGCGATGGCAGTGGGAGGCGCTTGTTCCCCCCACCGGTCGCGTTCGGCGTGGCGTCGGGGAAGTATCTTACGGCCGGGGAACTACTTTCGCGGCCCCGTCCGTGCATCACTGCTGGTACCGTGTCAGATTAATGTGATGTGCCGTACTCAATTTTCCACTCCCTGTTTGTGCAACGACCTTACCACACCGCTTCTGCCTGGCACGCACGCACGAGAGACCTGACGCTGCAGCTGGTGCATCATCTCACGGTCACCAATTCACTTGGCGAGGCTACGGGGGCTGCGGTCATCCGTGACATTCTGGCGGCGGTCCCGTATTTCCAGCGGTACCCGGCACACCTGAAAGTGCTTCCCATCGCCGGGGACCCGCTGGGCCGCGCGAACGTTGTGGCGCTCGTTCGTGGCACGGGTGAACACGCGGTGGTGCTCACGGGCCATTACGATGTGGTGAGTACCGCGAATTACGGCGCATTGGAGCCGTGGGCGAATCAGCCGGACGAGCTGCTGTCGCGGCTCATGCAGGACCTCCGCGACGGCGAACAAACGGATGCCGATGCGCGCGCGTTGATTGATCTGGAAAGCGGCAACTATCTGCCTGGCCGCGGCGCGCTGGACATGAAAAGCGGTCTGGCGGCCGGAATCGCCGTGTTGGAGCACTTTGCTGCGCGTTCGATGGCCGAGCGACCTGGTAGTGTGCTCTTTGTGGCGACTCCAGACGAAGAGGATCGTTCATCCGGGATGCGTGACATCGCTCCGCAGCTTCCCGATCTTGCCGCCGCATGGGCAGGCAGTGAGCGTCTCACCATTCGTGCCGCGTTGAACCTTGATGCCGCGGGAGACCTCACCGATGGACGTGAGGGTCAAGTCATCTTTCTGGGCAGTGTCGGCAAACTGTTGCTTAGCGCTTTCGTGGTCGGCCGTGATACACACGCCGGATATCCGTTCGACGGCATCAATGCAAATTTTCTTGCGTCGTGTCTGACGCGAGAGATGGAATGCAACACCGATTTCTGCGATGAAGCGCAGGGTGCGGTCGCGCCGCCTCCGACAACGCTGAAACAGGAAGATCTGAAAGTTGGCTACGACGTCACGACCCCTGGGGCGGCATGGACGTGCTACAACGTGCTGACATACCAAACGTCACCCGAGGATGTGCTCGCACGCTTTCGACGGGTCGCGGAGCAGGCGCTGGGCGAGGGGATCGAACATCTGTCCAGGGCTGCACGTGCGTACGCGGGTCTCAGCGGCGCCACCGACACGTTCACGCGCGAAGTCGCACAGGTGATGACCTTTGCTGAACTGCGAGCGGCGGCTCATGCACACGGGGGCGACGACGTTCTGGCGCACGCGGCCACTCTCGCACGCCGACTGTCCGCAGATCCTTCGTATGACTTGCCGGCGATTTCACGCGACGTGACAGAGTTCCTGTGGCGCGCGAGCCACCTGCAGGGACCGGCAGTGGTTTTGGGTTTTGCTTCGCTGCCGTATCCCGCGGTGGCCCTCGATGCATCGATCGAGGGCGAGGCCCGCCTGCGGCGCATTGTGGAGAAGGTCAGCGAGGAGAGTCAGGAGCGATTCGGTACCCACATCGGGGTTCGGCATTTCTTTCAGGGAATCAGCGATATGAGTTTTATCGGTCGTGTGCGATCCGAGTCGCTGCGGTATGTAGCTGAACAAACGCCCTCGTGGGGAAGTGCCTTCCAGTGGACGGTCTCGGCTGAGGTTACCCCGGGGCTGCCGACAATAAACGTTGGGCCGTGGGGGCGCGACTATCATCAGCGCCTTGAGCGCGTGTTTGTACCGTATTCGTTTGGTGTGCTCCCCGAGATTATTGTCGAGCTGACAGAACGGGTGCTGCGCCGCGACTAAGCAGACGCAATGCGCCGCGATCGCTGCTGTCGCTGGATATGTGGCTGCTCCCCGCGCTGCCAGAGTCACCCATGAAGGCGGCGGCGGCCTTCAATAGAACGCGCCCATTCCGCCCTCGCCGAGCTGCTGAACGAGGGAGTAGGCGCCAACCACGGAGTTCAGGCCGCTTCCCGGATCGATGGGCCAGCGGGTTCCGTCTCCTCCCGTGGAGGGGACGGCGGCCTGAACGGCCGCAGCGGGCTGGTCCCATTGTCCCCGGGTTGGCTCGATCGCGGCCAGAAGGCTGTCTGCACCGCAGCGAAGATCGCCATCCGATCCGCACGTCTCTTCCAGAAACGCTTTCCGCTCTCCCGTGGGCAGGTCCACCGCGACGCTGAAGGTGTTGCGAATAAGCGACAGTCGATCGGGCGAGGTCACATCTGACGGGAAGGGGACGCCCTGCGGGACGGTCCCACACGGCACCCGGGGGTTGAGTGCAAGTGGGCGCGCGCAGACAATAGGTGGGAGCAAAGCGCAGCAATTCGTCATAAAAACCTTGACGGACGCCGAAGATGGCTGCTCTTTAGCTTCCGTTCCATATGCGGTTCGTGAAGTACCAACTCCATGCCGGAGGATGTTATGTCGTTTTTGCGTCGATTGTTGGTCGCGCTCGGAGTCGTCATGCTGGGCGCTATCGCTCCACCGTTGGCCGCACAGGGAGGCGTGATTCGTGGGACGGTAACGAACGCCGCAACAAGCACCCCGTTGCAAGGTGCTCAGGTGTTCATCGTAGGGACCAGGCTCGGCGCCATGTCAGGACCTGACGGCCGCTATACGATTACCGGCGTGCCGGGTGGCGAGCAAACGCTGCGATTGAGGGCTCTTGGCTTTCAGCCGCTGGACCGCACCGTCACAGTAGGTAACGCCGAAATCACTGTTGATTTTGCGGCGACGACGGCTCCCGTGTCGCTGGACGAAGTGGTTGTTACAGGGACGGCGGGCTCGGCGCGCAAGCGCGAGGTCGGCAACTCGATCGGTCAGGTCAAGGTGGCAGACGCTCCCGAGGTCTCCACGAACGTGTCGCAGCTGCTCACGGGCAAGTTGGCCGGCGTGCAGGTGTCGGGTGGCGTTGGTAATGCCGGCGGCGGATCGGCGATTCGTCTGCGTGGCTCAACGAGCGTGGCGCTGACCAATCAACCGCTCATCTATGTGGATGGTGTGAGGACCCGCAGCGACGAGTATCCGCGAAACGGGATTTTCACGGGATCCACGCAGCGTGGAGCGAATTCGTTCAGCAGCCCGCTCAACGATATCAATCCGGATGATATTGACCGCATTGAGGTCGTGAAGGGTGCGGCCGCAGCAACGTTGTTCGGCACAGACGCGGCAGCCGGCGTAATTCAGATCTTCACCAAGAGGGGAAGCGCTGGTGCGCCCAGATGGCAGATGCAGTTCAACACCGGCTTCAACGATCTCCAGAAGTTCGGCACGGATTCGATTCCCTACCTCTGGATGGATCAGTTTGTCCGCAAGGGCGTTCGCACCGGCGGCAACGCCCAGGTGAACGGTGGCAGCGAAGCCGTCCGGTATCTGGTATCACTCGGCGGCGATCAGACCGAAGGTGTCCTTCCCAACGATATCGATCGCAAGTATCAGTTGCGAACCAACGTCGACTTCCAGCCGTTCAAAAACGTTGCATTCAACTGGAACAGCTCGTACACGAATAATCTGATTAATCAGACCCCGGCCGGAAACAACGCGCAGGGGTTGACGTTGAATGTGTTCCGTCAGGACCGGAACTACTTCGGCAACGCCAACAAGGACACAATCGCGCGTGTGTTGACGCAGAGCCTCAAGAGCAACATCGATCGGCTCATCCTCGGCAACACGACGACGTGGACGCCATTCACCAGTTTCTCCAGCCGCTTCACGATCGGGTTTGACCGGGCAGCGCTGGAAAATCGCAATGTGCGCCCGTACGGATTCCCCAATGCTCCGCTGGGCATCATTCAGAATCAGCGATGGGCGAACACCACGCTCAGCACCGACTGGGTAAACAACTATGACTTCGGGTTGGGGAATGACCTGAAGATCACGGCGTCAGCCGGAACGCAGTACGTGAATTCGTTGGTCGCCGACATTGTCGGTCTCGGCGAGAACTTCCCGGCACCGGGTGATCCTTCGGTGGCGCTCGGGGCGATCCGCAATGCCGACGAAAATCGGCAGCGTGTTGTGACGGGTGGTGCTTTCGGACAAACGCTCTTCGGGTTCAAGGATCGGTTCTTCGTCACGCTCGGCGCTCGACTTGACGGAAACAGCGCTTTCGGATCGGATTTCGGATTCCAGCTTTATCCAAAGGCGAGTGCGTCCTGGGTAATCAGTGAGGAGAACTTCTGGAAGCCGGCGCTAGGCACGCTCAAGCTGCGGACGGCATATGGAGCGGCAGGTCGCGCTCCTGGTGCGTTCGACGCCGTGCGCACGTATCAGGGCGTAGGGTGGGGTCCTTCACCTGCCGTTCGCCCGTTGAACCTCGGCAACTCGGAGCTTGGACCGGAACGCACGACTGAACTTGAGCTTGGCTTCGATCATTCGGCTTTGGACGGTCGTTTCAGCGTTGACTTCACCTGGTTCCGCGCGCGCACGACCGATGCCTTGTTCAACGTGACGTCGATCCCCAGTCAGGGGTTCCTCGGCAGCGTGCTCAAGAACGTCGGCGAACTTGAAAAGAGTGGTATTGAAGCGGCGCTGACAGGTGTTGTGATTGATCGTGCGATGTTGGGCCTGACGCTCGGTCTCAATATCACAACGAACAGGAGTGAGGTCGTGAGCCTCGGCGGCATTCCCTCGTTCAGCATTGGTGGTTCAGGGTGGGTTGTCGAAGGCCAGCCCGCCCCGGTCGTTCAGGGCAAGCTGATCCGCAACGCGGATGCAGTCGGTGCCGCGCCGGACACGGTGTCGAGACACAACTTTGGCCCGTCGAACCCCACGCGCATCATCGGCGGTTCAATCAACCTGCGCACCTGGAAGAATATCAGCATCCTGGCGCGTGGCGAGTATCAAGGCGGAGCGTTCATCGAAGAGGGTGCATCCTTCAACGCCCTGTCGCGCTCGGTATTGTGGCCGACGTGTTTTGACGCGTACCCCAAGCTGGCGGCCAGTCAGCCTGTCACGGTCCGGGAACAATTGACCTGCGTACGTGCCAACGTCCGATCGGACATGTTCATTTTCCCGGCCGACTTCTTTAAGCTGAGAGACGTGACCGTGACGGTCCCGCTGGGGCGCGTGATTCCCCGTACGGCAAGCAGTTCACTCGTATTCACGGCGCAGAACTTCTTCCGCCGCAACTACGGGCTGCCGATGTTCGATCCCGAAATGTCTGATAACGGCGGGTTCAACGTTGCGGTACGCGCCATCAACGAACAGATCCCGGCTCCCGCCGTATTCCTTACCTCACTTCGTATCTCGTTCTGAGGAACCGCCAATATGACTATGACGATTTCCCGAACGTTTAGCTGGGCACGACGCGCGATGGCGCCGGCTGCCCTGATTGCCGTCGCCGTCTCGTGCAGCCTTGAAGTAACTAATCCAGGGCCGGTGCAGGCGACGGCCCTGGAGTCACCGTCCGCGCTCGGTTCCGTGGTCGCTGGCAGCGGACGCGATCTTGCAGAAGCCATGAACTGGGTGGGATACACCGGGGCTGCGGTGGCTCTTGAGATCAAACCCGCTGGTTCTACCGGCGCTTTTGGCATCAGCGTACAGCAGCAGAATGGCA
Organism: Gemmatimonadaceae bacterium; assembly: GCA_041749115.1. Taxonomy (GTDB): domain Bacteria; phylum Gemmatimonadota; class Gemmatimonadetes; order Gemmatimonadales; family Gemmatimonadaceae; genus JBGTBX01. The sequence goes on along the minus strand of JBGTBX010000149.1, from coordinate 6,250 downwards.
AGCTGGTCGATGACGAGACGACCACACACTGGAATTTCTCGCAACGGGCGCGGTGGACGGCCGAGGATGCTATCAAGCGCGTCGAGCGGGTGTTGGGAGCAGCAGCCGCTGCGAATAGCGCGACGCTGGCGCAGGCGCTGATCTATGCGGGTTATTCCAATCGCCTGCTCGGAGAAAATTTCTGTGACGGTGTGATCGACGGCAGTGCATTGCAGCCGCACACCGTGTATTTCGAGCGCGCGGAAGCACATTTTACGCGTGCGATCACGGTGGCCACAGCGGCGAACAATGCAACGCTTCGTCTCGCGGCCACTGCGGGTCGTGCGCAGGTGCGCCTCGATCGAAATAATCTCACGGGCGCTGTCGCGGATGCGGCATTGATTACAGACAACACGTTCAGGTATGTGTTGCCATACTTCATCGTCGATCTGGATCAGTACAACCGCATTTACTGGTCGTCAGCGAATCAGCCGTATCGTGCGCACACAGTGTTTGGCACGTATTACGACGCGTACTTCAAGGCCACGCGCGATTCACGCGTCAAGTTCGACAGCAGTCTCACCGTGCTTCAGGGTGACGCTGCGGTCGGGCCGGCTCGTGTACGCTGGTTGTTCCAGACCAAGTACACCTCGCAAACATCGGCAATAGCGCTGGCGTCGGGATGGGAGATGCGGCTTATCGAAGCCGAGGCCAAGCTTGTCGGCGGCGACGTACCGGGCACCCTGGCAATCCTCAATGTGCGGCGCGCTGCGCTCAATGTGCCGCCGTTGACCGCAACGACTGTCGCGGAAGCATGGGTTGCATTGAAGCGGGAGCGGGGCATCGAGTTGTGGCTCGAAGGTCGTCGGCTTGGCGACCACAAGAGGTGGGCGGCGCTCAACCGCCCAGGCGTCTCGGATGACATGACGGGACGGAATCTCTGTTTTGTGACACCTCGTGGCGAGAAGGACTCGAATCCGAACATCCCGTAAGATGTAGTTGCTGATGTAGCTGCTACGGGAACGAGGGGCCGGCGAGTGCCGGCCCCTCGTTTCATTTGCCTCAAACTCCTTGCCCAATCCGGGGCTTGGTGGTCATGATTGAGGGTGGTCATCTCCCGCGTCGCCTCACCCTGAATGCAGTACGTTCGCTGTGACAAATGCGGAGCGAAGGCGCTGTTTGCGGCTTCTCAGTGTCCGCATTGTGGCCATCCGCTCGCCCTGCGCGACCATCACGGGACCTTCCTGCCGATGGGCCGCTGCCTGCAGTGCGACACCTACTACCTGAAGTCGGCGGGGCAATGCGCGTGGTGCACGGCCGAACCGCCTGACCGATCACGCAAATGGATCGGCATCGGAGTTGGTGTGCTTGCTGCGGCGGTGGCGGTCCAGGTCTGGCTCACCCGCGATCCCCAGGTCGCCCTGGTCGACGCAATGTCCATTGCGGCTCCGGCTGCCTCATCCGTTAAGCTGCCGGCCGACACGCTGCCGGCGGGCGATACAGGAATTGTGATCTCCGCTGCCGACACGATGCAGCTGGCCGACACGGCAGCAGTGCCGGAGATAGACCCGCCGACTCTCGTGGCGTCTGCCGGGACGACGTACACAGACCCGACCGCTGCGCAACGCATTGAGCTGCCCGACGCCCTGGGTAAGCCCGTGGTGTGGGAAACCGCGACGGCGCGTACGTGGACCAACGTTCGCACGGCGCCTCGGCGGGATGCGGAAGTGCTGGGCGTGATCTCGCCTAACGTGTCCGTGTCCCTTGGCGGGGAGTCCGCCGGGTGGAGGCAGGTGCGATCGGGAGAGCTCAAGGGATGGGTTGATCCACGGAACTTCCAGTTGTCCACCGTACCTCGTTAGGCCGCGCGTATGGCCCGACAGGTGTCGTTGCGCTGCGGGTGGCGCACGAGGTTTGCGCCGTCCCCCACAGGGTACCTGCATCGTGGTCACCTCGCGCACGCCGTGTGTGTCTGGGGCGTTGCTCGCGCGCATGGCGGCACCATCGTTGTGCGGATGGAAGACCACGATCGGGTGCGATGCAAGCCTGAGTACGAGCGAGCGCTGCTGAGTGATCTGGAATGGCTCGGATTGATTCCCGACGAGGGATTGTCGTCTCTCACGCGACACGGGCCGTCAGCTTTCCGGCAAAGTGATTGCAATAATCGTTATGCGTCAGCCATGGAGGCTCTGCGGGCACGAGGGCTCGTGTACTCATGCACGTGCTCGCGTCGCGATATAGCGGCCGTGGTCGGTGATGCGGAGGGTGACGAGGCTCGTTACCCTGGGACGTGTCGTACCCGGTCGGCAGCGGGACCTGGTGCAGCCCTGCGCCTCGTGCTACCTCCGGACGTTATGCGTTTTGCGGACGTCCGCCATGGTGTTCAGCAACAGTGCCCGGCTGAACAATGTGGCGACTTGCTGATCCGCGACCGCCGCGGCCAGTGGACGTATCAGTTTGCTGTAGCCGTCGACGATCTTGCGCATGACATCGATGTGGTGATTCGGGGAGACGATCTCCTGCCTTCTACAGGCCGACAGTTGTTGGTGCGTCAGATGCTCGTCGAAGGAGAGCCGAGCGCAGCCAACCGCGTTCTCCTCTTTCTGCATCACCCCGTTGTTCGGCACCCAGACGGTACCAAATTGTCCAAGGCTGCGTCGGATACCGGCATTGCTGAGCTACGGCGCGCTGGGATGCGACCTGAGGTGCTCCTGGCCGATGCCGCGAAACAGATTGGATTCACGGACGTGGGAGATCAACTTTCTGCGGGACGGCTGGGGGCTCTGTTCTCCACTTACTGCAGTTGGTTCACGTCGGACGGAGCACCGGCGCACTAGCTCGGCCGATTCGGACTCCCTTATCAGGCCCAACCGCGATAGAATGCTGGTTATGCGAGAGATTGCCCGGGCCCAGGAATACGACGTGCAGGCGCTGTCGGAGCTGAACAATCAGTTCAATGCTGATGGGCTCACCCTGCCGCGCTCGCCCGCATTTGTTGAAGCGCACCTCGACGACTACCGCCTGATTCGCGACGATGATGGTCGAATCGTCGCGTGTGTGTGTCTGGATGAGTACTCCCCGTCCCTGGTAGAACTCGTCGCTCTGGCCGTGGACCAGTCGCAGCAGCGTCGGGGACTTGGGGCACGGCTGATTCGTGCCGCCGTCGAACTGGCGGAGAAAAGGGGATACCCTGAGCTCTTTGCGGTGTCATTCTCCGACGAACTTTTTGTGCGCTGCGGTTTCCAGCGCCAGGACGTGCGCCTCTACCCGGAGAAGAAGTCCCGGTACGCCAAGGTGTCGGCGGACGAGTGGGTGGTTGGGCAGAAGCACTGCTTCGTCCGACCGCTGTCGGGCGACGCGGGCACCACAGACGTTCCCGAGGCGCCTCAGCCAGTTCCCACCTGATTTCGGGTCTCACGCTCGGGCGGTTCCGGGCCTATTGTTGAGTCACTTGACCTGCTCCCGCCCGCATACTTCTGAGAGGCGGGGGCTGTACTTACACTGTGGAGAAATGCGTATGAGATTCGTGCTGAGGCGAACGCAATGGGCGCTTATCGCACTGACGGCCACTTTTGCTGGCGTCATGCCGGTTGCAGCACAGGATGCCAATCCGGGTCCGCCGCGCGCAGAAGGCGAGGGCCCGTTCGATAAGCTCATTATTCGGGGCGCGACCCTGATCGATGGCGCTGGCGGACCGCCACGAGGACCGGTCGACATCGTTATCGAAAAGAACCGGATTACACAGGTCGCGGACGTGGGATATCCTGGCGTTCCGATTGATCAGTCGAAGCGTCCCAAGGGTCCTGCGCGGGAGATTCAGGCCGAGGGCATGTACGTGATGCCCGGGTTCATTGATCTGCATGTGCACACATGTGGCAAGCCCAAGGCTCCCGATGCGGAATACTGCTATAAGCTGTGGTTGGCTCATGGCGTCACGACAGTGCGCGGCGTGCCGCTCGGCAGTTTTGAGTGGTCGGCCAGCGAGACCAAGCGTGCAAATGCCAACGAGATCACCGCGCCGCGCATGATCAACTATCAGCGCATGGGCACCGGCAAGGGATGGGGCGGCAAGCCGATCAACACGCCGGAAGACGCACGGGCCTGGACCCGCTGGGCCAAGGAACAGGGGATTCATGGATTAAAGCTGGGCGCGCATGAGCCAGCCATCATGGCCGCCGTCCTCGACGAAGCAAAGAAGCTCGGACTCGGCTCCACGGCACATCTGCAACAGACGGGTGTTCCACAGATGAATGCATGGAACGCATCGAACCTTGGGCTCGGCGCAGTCACGCACTACTACGGCATCTTCGAGTCAATGTACGAGGGCACCAGCGTACAGCCGTATCCCGAGACCTACAATTACAACGACGAGCAGTGGCGTTTTGGTCAGGTCGCTCGCCAGTGGAGCCTTGTAAAGCCGCAGGGGGAGAAGTGGAATGCGTTCCTCAAGGTCCTCAAGGCCAACAACACGACGCTCGATCCGACCATGACGACGTACATGTCCGGTCGTGATTTAATGAAACGGCAAACGGCGGAGTGGCATCAGCCGTACACGCTCCCCAGCCTGTGGGATTTTTACACGCCAAACCGCGAGAATCACGGCGCGTATTTCTACAACTGGACCACGTGGGACGAAGTTGCCTGGAAAAAATTCTATCAGGTGTGGATGGAGTTCATCAACGACTACAAGAACATGGGTGGTCGTGTGACGCCGAGCACCGACGCTGGATTCATCTACAACACCTACGGATTCTCGTACATTGAGGAGATGGAGAACTTCCAGGAAGCAGGATTCCATCCGCTGGAAGTCATCCGCGCTGCGACGCTGCATGCCGCCGAAGAAGAAGCGAAGGCCAGCGGAAAGCCCATTGAAACCGGGCTGGTCCGTGGCGGAATGCTGGCAGATCTGGTGATTACACCGGAGAACCCCGTCGCAAACTTCAAGACGTTGTATGGCACCGGGTTTCCGCGCCTCAACGACGCGACCGGCAAGATGGAACGCGTCGGCGGTGTACGCTGGACGATCAAGGACGGAATCGTCTACGACGCGCGAAAGCTCCTGCAGGATGTAGCGAAGATGGTGGAGAAGCAGAAAAAGGAGCGTGGGATAACGACACTCCCCGTCGCTCCTTTCGTTCCCTGATTTGAGCGTTACGGAAATTGTAAGCGGCGCCTGAAGGGGCGCCGCTTTACTTTTTATCCGGCGGAGGCGGGCGGCGATCGTACAGATCAACCATCGCTGCGAATCGTTCCGCCGATGCCCTGGGCACCTGGTCCCAGCTGAATCGAAAGGCCCAGTTGCCCTGCTCGCGTCCGGGCAGATTCATGCGCGCCGGGCTGTGCAGCCCCAGCACGTCCTGCATGGGAACGAGCGCCAGATCGGCCACGGAGCCGAGCGCGCACCGGATGAAGTCCCAGTGAACCTCATCGCCGCCGGTGTTCAGATAAGCACGAACATGTGCGCGCACATCATGCGGCGCGTCCTCCAACGACTCACCTTCGACGGATGCCACCGGTGTGCGGGCGTCCCGTGCGTCACGAGCAGACGCTTGCGTCAATGATGCCCCCGCAGGCAGCGCATTCCACCACCCGACCGTTGTGTCGTTGTCGTGAGTGCCGGTGTAGATCACACTGTTCGAGGTCAGCGAGTGCGGCCGATGTTCGCGTCCCTCATTACCGGGACCGAACGCAAATTGCAGCACAGCCATGCCGGGGAAACCACATCGCTCGCGCAGCTGCTCAACCTCCGGTGTGATCAGGCCAAGGTTTTCGGCCACCACCGGGAGGTCGCCCAGCGCGCGCGTCAGTGCTTCGAATAAGGGGTAACCTGGTCCTGGTACCCATCGTCCGTCGACTGCTGATTCCGCCGAGCCGTCGATCTCCCAGTAGGACTCGAACCCGCGGAAGTGATCGATGCGAATGAGGTCGAAACGTTGCAAGGCATGTCGGAGGCGGTGCGTCCACCACCCAAAGCCCTCGCTGCGCATGCGGTCCCACAAATAAATCGGATTGCCCCACAGTTGCCCCGTGGGGCTGAAGTAGTCGGGTGGCACGCCCGCCTGTACAGTAAGCCGTCCGTCGCTTTCGAGCGCGAAGAACTCCTGATTGGACCAGACATCGGCAGAGTCATGGGCCACGTAAATCGGCACGTCGCCCATCAGTGAAATGCCGCGTTCTCTCGCCGTCTGGCGCAAAGCATTGAATTGCGATGCGAACAGATATTGCTCCATGCGCAGTCTGTCCATCTGCGGCCGGAGTGCCTGACGCGACA
>JBGTBX010000148.1:0-5438 GCA_041749115.1 Gemmatimonadaceae bacterium | reverse complement strand
AATCCTGACCACTACGGGCCCGTGAACCGCGAGGAGAACCTGCTGCTCGACGACCTGCTTGTTGGTGAGGACGGCCCGACTCCACATGGCGCCGAGTCGCCAACGCATGCGCTGATGGGACGATTTGGCAACGTCTTTCTGGTCAACGGTGAGCCGCGCTACACGCTGGCGGTGCGCCGCGGCGAAGTCGTCAGATTTTTCCTGACCAACGTGTCGAATGCGCGCATCTACAACGTGTCGTTCACCGGCGCGCGGATGAAAGTTGTCGCGACCGACGTCGGCAGGTTCGAGCACGAGGCATGGGCGCCGAGCGTCGCGATCGCGCCGGCTGAGCGATACGTTGTCGACGTCCAGTTTACCCGCGCTGGCCCGGCTGCGCTACTGAATCGCGTGCAGGCCCTGGACCACATGTTCGGCACGTACACGCCTGAGATTGACACGCTTGGATTCGTCCATGTTTCGGATATTCCAGGCCGCCCGAGCTATGCCACACCTTTCGCCAGGCTGCGACGAAACGCGGACGTCATTGCTGAGATCGATTCGTTCCGGCGATTCTTCGCGCGACCGGTCGATCACACCGTTGCGCTCACGCTGCGTACGCAAAACCTGCCGCTTGCCGTTTCGAACATGCTGGTCGGCATCAACCCGCCGGTTGAGTGGAACGACGGGATGTCCATGATGAACTGGGCCGTCTCGGGAAACGAAGTGACCTGGATATTGCAGGATGTCGGAAGCGGAGCGGAGAACATGGATATCAACTGGCGCTTCACCGAGGGTGATATCGTGAAACTCCGGTTCGTTAACGACCCGAACAGCAGCCATGCCATGCAGCACCCGATCCATCTTCATGGGCAGCGTTTCCTCGTCCTCACCCGAAACAGCGTGAGAAACGACAACCTTGCCTGGAAGGATACGGCAATCATTCCGGCGGGAGAAACGGTTGACCTGCTGGTGGAAATGTCGAACCCGGGACGCTGGATGATGCACTGTCACATCGCGGAGCATCTGGGCGCGGGGATGATGTCACTTTTCACTGTTGAGCCGAGCAAGACTCCTCAGATCCGATGACATCTCACTTTCTTCATTCACTGCAGGAGACACGATATGCATCTCTCGATTCGCATCGCCAGCCCCTTCGCCGCGGCCGCGATCGCGATTACGACCCCGCTGGCAGGCCAGCAGCGCACACTCCCTCCCGTGATACGCCAGTACGTCAGCGTCGATGCGCCAGTCGTCGCGCTGATTCATGCGCGCCTGGTCGACGGGACCGGCACGCCCGCGAAGGATGATCAGACCATTCTTGTCCGGGGCGAAAAGATCGCCGCCGTCGGTAAGACGGGCAGCGTCGTGATCCCGGCAGGCGCACAGGTAATCGATCTTGCGGGCAAGACGTTAATTCCTGGTATCATCGGCCTCCACGACCACATGTATTACGGTGGCATGAAGTTCATGGGCGTGAGCTACCCGCGGCTCTTCCTGTCGGCCGGAGTGACAACAATCCGAACCACCGGCAGCGTCGACTCGTACCAGGAACTCAACCTCAAGCGGCAGATCGACTCCCTGTTGATCCCTGGTCCCGGCATTGTGGTGACAGGCCCGTACCTTCAGGGGCCCGGTCCCGGCCCCGGCGCGATGCACCCTCTCCAGGGCACCGACGATGCGCGACGCATGGTGCGCTACTGGGCCGAGGAGGGTGTCACGTGGTTCAAGGCGTACACCCAGATCACGCGAGCCCAGCTTGGCGCCGCGATCGACGAAGCGCACAAGCACGGCGTGAAAGTCACGGCGCATTTGTGCTCGGTCGGCTTTCGGGAGGCGGTGGCGCTTGGCATCGACCAGCTCGAGCATGGGCTGCTGACCAACACCGAGTATTTCGGCGGCAAAAATCCTGACGTGTGTCCTTCCGCGAACGACTCGACATTGTACGGGGCGCTCGACATCGCCAGCCCGCAGGTGCAGCAGACCATCAGGGAGATGGTCGCGCGCAAGGTTGCGCTGACGTCCACGCTCGCCGTGTACGAGCTGTCGATGGCCAGCCGGGTGCCGTTCGATCAGAGGGTACTCGACGCGCTATACCCCGACGCGTCAAAGCAGGTGGCCGCGTATTACGAGCGCGGGAAGACGGCAAACGACAGCGCAGGGATCCTGAGGTTCAGGAAGCACATGCAGTTCGAGCGCGACTTCGTGAAGGCCGGCGGCCTTCTAGGCGCGGGGTCTGACCCGTGCTGCGTGAGCGCGATCGCCGGGTACGGAGATCAAAGGAACTACGAGCTGCTCATCGAGGCCGGCTTCACGCCCGAGCAGTCGATTCAGATCATGACGTCGAACGGCGCGAAGACTCTCGGATTCGACAAATGGGTCGGCACCGTGTCGCCCGGGATGCAGGCAGACCTCGTGGTGATCACCGGCGATCCCGTGCGCACGCCGTCTCATATTCGCAACGTCGAAACAGTGTTCCGCCGCGGCCTTGCGTTCGATGCGGCGAAGCTGCGCGAGTCGGTCAAGGGACTGGTGGGGCTCCGATGAACTTCCACCGCGCGTTGGCGATGCTGATGATCTTTGCGGCCATCCCCCTGCCCGCGCAACGCCCAATCCCCCCGGCGCAGTGGGCCGCGTTCACGCGGACGTTCGACATCTACGCCGACAGCGACCGCGTTGTGGGAGCCAGCGTGGCTGTTTTGCGTAATGGCCGTGTCGTTGCACATCACGAGCACGGACTGGCGGATCATACACGCGCTCAGCGCATCACGGAGCGCACGATCTTCCACTATGCCTCGATCACGAAGACACTGACCGGAATCGCGATCATGCAGCTCCGCGACCGCGGCCTGCTCACGCTCGACGATCCGGTGATTCGCTACGTCCCCGAGTTGCGACGGGTGCATGACGGGCTCGGCTCAATCGATAGCGTCACGATACGAATGCTGCTGTCGCATTCGTCAGGGTTTCAGAATGGCACCTGGCCGTACTCAAGGGGCAAGCCATGGCAACCGTTCGAGCCTACCGAATGGTCGCAGCTGGTGGCGATGATGCCATACGAAGAGCTGCTCTTCAAGCCCGGATCGCGTTACGGCTATTCCAACCCCGGCTACATCTATCTGGCGCGCATCATCGAACATCTCACTGGTGATCCGTGGCAGTCATATATCCAGAAGAACATCTTCTCGCCGCTGGGTCTCACCCGGAGCTACTTCGGTGTCACGCCGTACTACCTCGCCGCCGATCGAACGCACAACTACTACGCACGGCGCGATTCAGCGAGCAGTCGCGACACGCTGATCGACAATGGAGCCGACTTCGACCCGGGGATCACGATCCCGAACGGTGGCTGGAATGCGCCGCTCAGCGACGTCGCGAAATACCTTGCGTTTCTTACGAACTCGGCACAGGGTGACACCACGCTCCAGGCCCGTTACGAAACGGTGCTCGCGCGCCGCTCCCTCGAGGAGATGTGGAAGCCGCTGTACCCGACCAATTCGCAGGCAAGCGCGCGAGGAAGCCCGAACGAGGGTATCGGTCTCTCCTTTTTCGTGATTCGCCGGGGTCCGACAACCTTCATCGGCCACACCGGGGGCCAGGCTGGCTTCACGTCGTTCATCTATGTGAATCCCGCGACCGCCGACGCTGTCGTCGCGGCGTTCAACACGAACAAGCAGGGAGGCAGCGGATCCTCGCGCTCCTCATTTCAGGTGATTCGGGATCACGCCCTGGATTTGATTCGGTGATTGCGCTGGGCTAGCCTGGGCCCTCTCGCCGTGCCACGCTCCGCCCAATGATGATCGTGATGTTGTCCTTCCCGCCCCCGTCGAGAGCATCCTGCAACAACGCCTCGCATCCCTGGCGCGCCGACGTCATCGACAACAGCTGCTCCTCGATCCGGCTGTCCGGCACATGGCGCGTTAGCCCATCGCTGCACAACAAACCCACTTCCCCCCAACCCTGCTGAAGCCGGCGAACGACCGGCGCCGCCTGGGGGCCCCCGATGGCGCTGGACAGTATGTGCGACAGCCGGCTACCGGCAACGTCGGCGCGTTTCATTACCCCCTGCTCCACCATTTCTTCGGCCATCGTCTGATCGCGCGACATCTGCATCAGCTTGCCGTTCTTCAACAGGTAGCAACGACTGTCGCCGACCTGCACCAGATAGGCCCGGGGCCAGACCCCGATCCAGAGGGTGAGAGTCGTGGCCATGCCGCGTAGCGCCGTGTTCTCCGCGGCCGCCGCACCAAGCTCGTTGTGCACCTTGAGCGCCGCCTCCTCGAGCTCGTGCATGAAACCAGCATCGTCAGCGATGTCCCCGGCGTAAAAGCAATGGAGTGCCTGCGACACGTATCGCGTCACGCCCTCGAGCGCGAGCCGGCTCGCCTCCTCGCCCGCCGCAGCGCCGCCGACACCGTCGGCGACCATGGAGATAAATGCGAGCCGCTCGGACGCAGCGAACCGCGCCGTGTCGCTGAGGCTCGTGTGATACACTTCCATCCGCTTCTGCAGCGCGCAGATCAGGAAGTGATCTTCGTTCTGAGGCCGCACCAGGCCCGGATGCGTCAATCCGTACACATCCACTTCGCTGTCCTGTGGCCTCGGACCGGGACCCGTGAGTACGGCGGTCGAAGAGGGGTCAGTCATGTGCGCGCTCCTGCTGCGGATGGCCATCGCTCGTGATCGGTTCGACCAGCACGCGCCCGGCGAGCGCTGGCCCGATCGACAACAGATTTCCCGCAACCCGCAAAGAGATCGGTCCATCATACGGAGCCTTCGACACGACGACCAGCTCAGCACCGGGGACAATTGCCAGCTCGCCAAGATGGCGAAGCAACTCAGGGTCGTCGTCGCCGACCCGCACTACCCGCGCGCCCTGCCCTGCGCCGAGCTTGGCGAGTGGGAGATACTCCGTCTCGTCCATCAGTCCGTCACGCGACGGAATCGGAGCGCCATGCGGATCGACCAGCGGCTCACCCATGACCTCGGCCATCCTGTCCACCAGCTCGTCGGACGCGGCGTGCTCCAGACGCTCGGCCTCGTCATGCACTCTGTCCCAGGGATAGTTGAGCGCGCCTGACAGGTAGGCTTCGATGACCCGATGCCTGCGCAAAGTGCGCAGCGCGGCACGCCGGCCGGCCTCGGTGAGAGTGACGCCCCGGTATCGCTCATATGAAAGCAGCCCCTGCTCAGCAAGCCGCTGAACCATCCCACTGACCGACGCGGGCGCGATCGCCAGCCGCTGGGCGATATCATTGGTCGCAACCGATACACTGCCGCGACCCAGGGAGTAAATGGCCTTGAGGTAGTCTTCGACGGGACCGGTGAGTGACTCATTCTCCGTCACCGGCACGTCCACCCTCGGCGATCCACGCCGCGGGGTCGTCAGGACGTCTCCAGCGGTGGGCCATCGGCCGTCCGTCGCCGATCGTCGGCCGGCGGGTGTCGCACGTCGGTCG
>JBGTBX010000147.1:0-7796 GCA_041749115.1 Gemmatimonadaceae bacterium | reverse complement strand
CTTCGATCCCCGGCACCAAGCTGCCTATTCGAAGCCGTTGGCGAAAATGATCTCCGAAAAACTTGCGCTGGAGAACTGGTACACCGCGCCGTTCTGCACCGCGATGTAAAGATTGCCGGCCAGGTCCTCGCCGAAGCCGATGGGGTTCGATGCCGCGAGTATCGGCGCGCCGGGCGCGCTTTCCCAACGCGTCTGCGTCCAGCCAGTGGCCGAACCCGCGTCCGGACGGCCAAAGAAAATCTCGCGCGAGCAGAAGTCTGCGTAGACGTACGTACCGCGGAAAGGCGCGATGGGGCCACGGTATCGATAGCCGCCAGTGACCGAGCACCGGCCGGAAGAATGGTTGTAGTTGATGACTGGCAGCAGCCCGAAGTTGCACGAATTGACGGCGCCGCCCGGATACGTCTGCCGACCTTCGCAGGTGCTCCAGCCGAGATTCTGCGGCCCGGTTCCAGAGGCAATCAAATCGAGTTCTTCCCAGAGCATCTGGCCGACGTCTGCGATCCACATGTCGTTGGTTGCCCGGTCAAAGCTGAAGCGAAACGGGTTGCGCAGGCCCACGTGGTAGATCTCGTCGCACGTGTTGGCGGTACCGGTGTGCGGGTTGTCAGCGGGAATGCGGTAGTTGGCGGTGGTGCCGGTCGCGACGCCGCACATTTCTGCACCCGCGTTGGCGGTGGTGCCGTCCACGTCGATGCGGAGGATCTTGCCGAGCAACGCGTAGTTCGGTTGTGCGCCGGGCGCACAATTGGCAGGAATCCCGTCTGCCGGCTTTCGCCACAGGCACTCCGCAAAGCCGTGCGGATTACCCTGCGGGCCGCCATCGCCCATCGACACGTACAGGTAACCGTCGTCGCCGAAGTGGATATCTCCGCCGTTGTGATTGCTGGCCATGTCTCCGATCGTCAGGAGAACAGTACGCGTCGAGGGATCGACGACGTCGGGGTTTCCCGTCACGCGATATTCGACGGTGAGCTGGTCCGCAAACGGTCCGATGTTGGAGCCGCCCGCCGCTCGTGTGTGCTGCACGAAAAAGCGCCCGTTGGTCGCAAAGTCCGGGTGGAAGGCGAGACCGAGCAATCCCTGCTCATTGCTGAGGCCAACCGGAATCGTCAGGAACGGTGTCGCCTCGACCACCCCGTTGCGATAAATGAAGATGCCGCCATTGAGCGACACGATGAATAAGCGACCGCTTGCATCATCCGGCTGCGCCACCGCAATCGGTTCCGACACACCCGAAATGTTGAGGTTCGTGAGCGTGAGGTCCGCTGGCGTGGTCTGCGCCGCGCAGGTTCCCGCGGCCAACAGGACTGGCAAGGCGCAACTGTGCAATACATGTCGAAGATTCATGGTAGGCCCAAATGATGCGCGGCTGTCCGGCCCCAGGGTGACTGAACAAGATAACGGGTAAACGGAAACGTTGAGTGTGCAATTTCCGCGTGAACTTGCCGTGACCCACGTTGCAGTTGCGCGATCCGAGGGGTGCGATGCGAGATTTGCGGCCTCTGCGGAAAACTCAGCGCCGTAGGGCGCGTCTCGGACGCGCCAACCATCAGCCCCTCAATACGTCCCGCTCGCCGCTGCATCGTGCCAGCGCACCGTAGCCATCAACACCAGCGGTGCGCCAAGGCGCACCCTGCGTACGCCTTACCGTATTTAGGGCTCTCTAGGGAAAGGACCCTTCCAGTGAGATCCCTCAGCGCGTTCGGAGATTCGAGCTACCGAAATCGATAGGAGAATCGGGTAGGAGAGCAAGAAACCAGCAGAAGCAGCGACGCTTCTCCAGACCTTTTTCTCTTTCAACAAGACTAGAGCAACCCCTTTGAGACCGAACGGCGACCCCGCTTTAAAAGCCTTCCAGTACCATTCTTTCGCACGATCGAAGTCTCCCTCTCCTTGGGAGCAGATCTGTCCCAGCATTTCCATTGCGCGTGGGTCATTGAATTCCTTCAGGGCGCGTAGCGCATAGATCTTCGCTTCCTTAGCGTTCTCCCGCGCATCGATCTTGATCAGTACTCTTGCAGTGCCGAGACAAGCCTCAGGCGTGATCGATGCCAGCTGAGGTTTGTTCGCGAGTGACTTGTAGTCGAACAGCGCTTTCGTGAGGTTGATCCCACCTGGCGCGTATCCGTGCTCGTGGGAACAAGCTCGCAACCAGCGGATTCCCAGACCCTCAGGTGAGTTCGGCTCCATCACCAGAATTCTGTCAAACAGATGGCTGGAACGTTCGAAGTCCCGTGCCAGATAAGCACGGGTTGCTTCGTCCTCGAGATGGTCGATTGTCTCCAAGTGACTATTTCGAATGAAGTTCTTCATCGAGTTTACGCGAATCGATGCGACCTTCGACTCGGAACACACCTTTGAAACCCGAGATGTCGATCTCAGTGGTCGAATCACTCGCATTTACAGCTGGCGATGTGGCGGCGGCGGCTCCCGCGACTCCGACTACAGCCACCCCTCGCGTTGTTTGCTCTGTAGTGATGCGCTTCGCACCTTCTCTTATGAGCTGTGCCGCTTTGGCGTGCGCCACGACGTCACCTGCCTTCCCATCGAGCGCCATCAGAAAGTTGAAGATAATTCGCGGGGCGTTCGCCTGGAGTGCCGCGACCGCCACTGCACCGCCGCCCGCGGATGCTCCTACAGCCGCGCTCCCGCCAACAACGGTCATGAGTTGTCCCGCCGTTCCGCGCGTATATGCGTCGACTTGGGCGTTTGTGCAATTCGGAGTGCAAGCGGGCATCCGCCCATCCGGATCGATGAACGCATACGGGTTATTGTTGGCGTACCAGTAACGGTTGAAGTTGCCCCCGCTTGCCGTGTCGACATAGACCGGATCGACGCTAATGAAGCGCGAAGCGACCGGGTCGTAGTAGCGCTGCTGCATGTATGTGAGTTCCGACCAGTCGTCGGTCATGTGCCCCGTGAAGCCTGGGCGGTCGTGGTAGTCGCCGGAATACGGCGAACCGTAGGGCGCTAACCGCTGCCGGGTGTTCACCACCTGCCCAACATCGTCGGTTTCCACGGTTGTCGTGCGCACCGGGTTGGTGTGCGCGTACAGGGTCTGCGCCTGACTGCCGCCGATCTGCGTAAGCTGGCGCGCAATGCGCGAGCCGGCCAGGTAGATGTGCCGCACCTCCTTGCCGTTGGAGGACTGAGGGTGCGCTCCGTTCACCGGACTGCGCTCGTCCTCCTCGTACATGAGCTCGCCAGCGCGGCTGTACACCTGCACGCTGTAGGCGGGCACCGCCGGATTCACCCGCCGGTCGCTGGACGTACGCCGGCCATGCCCGTCGTAAACGGTGAACTCCTCGCCTCCCACGGCGTCGCCGACGCGATAAGTGGTCACCATCCGGTTCAACTGATCGAAGCGGTGCGTGTAGGTGAGGCTCTGCGCCGTGGCGCCGATACGACGCGTGCGGCCCAATACATTGCCCCGCGCGTCATAGGTGTAACTCGCAAGAGTCGCCGCACCTCCGTCCGTGATCGCCGTCAGGAGGTTCGTGGCCGCGTCGATGACATGCGTCTGCGTGCCTGAAATTCCATCGCCACTGATGGTCAACGAGCGCATATTGTCCAACGGATCGTAAGCGTACGTCTCGGTCAGCGCCAAACCGTACTTGGTCGCCGGCAAGTATGAGGACAGAAGTCGATCGCGGGCGTCGTAAGCGATTGACTGGCGGGTTTCCAGCGGCTCCGGTGTCCCGTCGATTATCTGCGTCACGTTGCCGTTGGCGTCGTAGCTCAGCCGGTAATCGAGCACTGCTTCGACGCCAAGGCTCGAGCGGCTGGTGCTGGGTAGCTGGCGCAGATTCTGCGTCAGGCTGTGCACGAGGCCATTGCCATAAAAGAAACCGGACACCGCACCGCTCGGGTGATATGAGACGCCTGAAGCGAAAGTCCTGCCGTCCGAGCCGTATGCGGCGGTCGGGCGACCCAGTGCGTCCGGGTAGTAACTCACTGCGTAACCGCCCGGATAGGACGCCGAAGCCAAATCTCCGTTGAGGGAATAGCCCCAGCCGAGGGCGTGCGTGCGCGAGTCGTTCAGCAATCCGATCTGCACCGTTTCCGAAACAGGAAGGCGGCGCTTATTGTAGGCGTAAGTCCAGGTGCTGCCTTGGGCCGTCGTCGACTGGAGCGCACCGTCCGCGAAGTACGTGTTTACAATGTTGTGGCTGAAGGTCTCGGGGCTCCGGAACTCATCCACAATCTCGGTCCGGAGGCGACGATTACGGGCATCATAAGTGTAGGTGACCTTGTCGTTCGCAGAGACGACATCTCGATCGCAAGTCGGTTGCAGTTGCGTGACGCCCGTAGCGCTCCAAGCCAAATTGTCGGCCGCGTCGTAGTCGAAAAAGGTTGCTTTGGTTTCAGGATCGATGCGCTTGCACAGTCGCTGGTAGCCGTCGTAAACGAACGATCGTATTAGCGTCTGATTGCCGTATCCGGAACTACCCCACCGCGTAATTGTGAGCGGCTTCCCCCATGCGTCGCGGTCGATTTCAACCGTCACGCCCATCGGCTCGAAGCGCTGCACCACGCTGCTCATGTCCGGTGTATCGAAGGCTTGGAACGATTCTGTGGTCACTTGAGAGAATTGTGGATCGGGATTCATCACATCGCGCGGCAATGTTGTTCGGCGCAGGAAGCCCTCAAGATACTCAATCCGCGTTGTCAGCAGGCCAAGCTCCGAGTTCATCTGGATCGAAGAAGGCCGATCAAGCGAATCGATGAGCGTCGTGGTTCCGTTAGAGATCCCGAGATAGTTACCCGATGGAGGCGATCGCACGGGGTAAGATTGAAAGACTGTGCGTCCCTGTTCGTCGAAGGCGCGTCGGACGAGGGACCGCGAAGCCGATGGATTCGCAGCGTCAAATTGTTCTTCAAGAACCGGACGCCAGAGTGCGTCATAGTAGCTGATAGATCGTTTGTCGCCAGTCGATTCGGTCCGGCGCCAATGTCCCGCGCTCAACCCATACGCGGCATTCGTGATTTTCGAGTACGTGATCGTCGTTGGATTCCACGCAATCGTGTCATTGACTGGATATCTGATTTCCCGTAGTCGGCCCTCGGCGTCGTACTCGTAGGACGTCCTATACCCCATCTCATCGTCGGCCCACATGATCCTCCCGATGTTGTTCACTTCCACCTGTTTAGTGGCCTGTTCGGAAGTTCCCTCGGCGTAGGTGACGAGCTGCGGGATGCCGCGGTAGTAGTCCTGAAAGCGCGTGCGGTTGCCGCGCGCATCGGTCGACGTCTGCAAGGTGCCATCCCTGTTCCAGGTCCCGGTGCGCACCAAGCGTCCGAAGCTTGACTCGCTGATCGGCAACAGGGTGGGCGGGTTCCCATTGAGGCCGGCAGTGTCATACGTGATTTCAAACTCGTTGTCCGCAGTCTCGCTGCTCATGGATGTGGGCAGTCCTATGACCCAGCGCCCCTGGTCGTTGAGAAATGTGCGACTGTGCTCATAGCGAACTCCAAATTGGCTGTACTTGAAGACAGTGGACGGCAAAGCGGAAGCGTCGAAATTGCCAGCGGCCCACAGGAAAGTGACTCCCTGTCGTTCCGTGGACCGCCGGCTCATTGGCAGAATTCGCTCCGCGACGAAGTGCTCCATGGCGTTGATAACAGCGCTTCCGGGGCTAAATTGCGGGCTGATGCCCAAGCGGTCAGGAAAGCTATCGAATGAGTGCGATTCGAGCTGGTAAACCATGCGCACCGATTCGAGGATCGATCCGACTACGATGTTGGACTTCACTAGGGTGCCGCTGCCGCGGTCGTGCCTGATCAACTTGCCTTCGTCCGCGCCCACGCGATTGCTGTGCACGTACCGGTCGAGATCACCATCGGGCCCAAGTGCCAACGTAGTGACCGCGCACGCGTCGACGTCCGTGCACGGACCGTCCCCTGCGGGGAACGAGGCGTATCGCACCTGCCACTCTTGGGGAGCTATCGCGAGCCCACTGATTTTCTTGTCATGCAGAGCGAAAACGTCCGAAGAATACGGTGAGTACGCGACGTCGTCGTAGGTGATGTTTGGGAAGCCGATGGCGCAGTTCTCCGACTCAGGTCGGTGATTTGAGCGCCAGTGACGCGCGATCTTGAATCCAAACTCTCCAGTAGCGCCTGACGGATGGGTAATGGTTCCGGAATACCTCGCGTCCTTCACAACGGCGGCAAAGGATCCGGGCTGTCGACAGCTCGCATCCTGCTTGGAGCGGTTGTAGATGATGGCCAGGTTGGTCAACCCTCCGAAATTGATCGTCCAAGCGGTGCCATCGGGTTGCGTTACGCCGGTCAAGGTGGAGCGGCCCGAAACAGTGCCGTACGCGTAGTACCAGGTGCGTGTTCCGTCTGTGACGCTCGAAACCCGGCCTCCAGTCCACGTGAGATCGATCGTGCGCACATCGTCGAGATTGACGGAGCTTCCTCTGATCCTGGTTAGCTGTGATCCATTCCACGTGTAATCGACGAAGTTGCCAAAGCGATCCTGGACACGCGTCACGTAAGCCAAAATACGCTTCCTGACCAAGGTCTGGTTTCCTTGCTCTGGCTCTGATGGAGAGCGAATCGCCGGCGCATTCCGATAGACGAAGTGATTGAGGGTGTATCGCGTTCCATCGGGCGAAAGCACGACGAAACCTTCACCGGATTCCTGGTGCGTTGCCGAGTTTGCGGAACCACAGGACACATACCACTGCTCGCGCGTTGCCCAGTAGTATGGTCCACCCGTTGTCGGCATAAACGTGTTGTTTACGCCCTGCAGGCTCAGAAGTTCCTGATCCCCTGCACTCGGAATGTGCAGGTGGTATCCGTGCCAATAGTCGGTCGGTTCATACCAGCGAGTTCCCCGCATCATTCGCGCAGGGTTGCCGGTCGCGTTGTTGCCACTGCGGGAGCAGCGGAGGTTCGTTTCACCGCCACCGAACCGTTGCAACTGCCAGCCACCGCTTGTGCCTGTTGCGAAGGTTCCTTCTATGTAGGGGATATCAAGATCCCAGTCGCCGAAGGCACCGTCAGGGGAGGCTCCCCTTCGATCCTGCACTGAATATCGGCGCGTCAGTTCCACAGGCAACGCACTATTGCCCGGAAGCGATGTATCGGTCGTTACAAACTCGGTGGTGCCATTGTAAAAACTTGTCTGATCTCCAAACAAGTTCGAACCGAGCGCCGGGAACTGCTGGCCCTGTTCGACGATCTTGTTGTACTCGTCGCCGATCAATTTCGAGTCGCCTGACTGCGCCACGACTTGCAGGGAAGCAAGAGCGAATGCCGACGCCGCTAGAGCTACGGAAATTAGTCGCAGAGGTTTCGAAGCACGCGCGAAAAGCGACGAGAGTCGCCCCTGCCTCAGAGACTTTGTGTCTAACGTGGCTATCCGCGAAGGCGCAGCAGCAGACTGAGTGCGGTCCATGAATTTTCTCCGAGCAGATAACGAAACCTCAGCTCAAAGGACGCATCCATGAGAATCGGAGGCGCTCGTGAAAGCTGAGCTCACTCACGTCCGCCAATTTACACAATTGTTCACGCAACGCAACCAAGCACTGCGACAGGGCGCATTCGACTATTCTGATCGGGAGACTCGAACGAGGGTCTTCTGAGCATCAAACGGCCGCTACACCTGCCTTGCGCTTGCGGCGGATCAGCGCGGAGATGTCCTCGGTGCCGTGGCCGTCACGAACGAGCGCCGCATAGTCCGCGAGCGACTGGCGCACCACGTCGCTGCGGGTGCCCGCCTCGGCGGCCAGCTCGGCGACGATGCCGAGGTCCTTGTGCAGCAGGGCGGACTTGAAGCCCTG
>JBGTBX010000146.1:0-1592 GCA_041749115.1 Gemmatimonadaceae bacterium | reverse complement strand
CTTCGACACCGTCGATGTCGCGAACGTGGCTCTTGAGCGCGATCGTCCCATCGCACGGATAATATGCGAAGATGACGGTGACCGCCGGCCAGACCCTGTGCATGTCCAAGCCCCCGCTGCGATCGAATGTCTCGATAAGTTGCATCCTGTCGGACACGTGCGCGATAAAGCAATTGGACGCATCGAGTCGGCAGGCGTCCACGGCGCAATAACGGCCGCTGCCTTCTCGGGAGGCAAAGAAGTCCTTAAGGCTCTCGGACAGTGTCGCCGCCTTGGACTCGATATAGTTGAGGTTCAGCCCCGCTTCGGCCTGGATGTTGTGCCAGCCGTCGCGCTCAGCGACTTCGTGGTGCAGGAACACCTCGTGGAAGATCTGCGGGTGTCGCAAGTAGAACCATAACGCGACGGCGGCATCGCCTGGAACTTCGTCTGACGGAATTTCCTGGCCTTCGGCAGCCTTGAAAAGATGGAGCACTATCTCCCGGTCGGCCATTTCATTTACGCGTGCCAATTCCAGGTCGACTCGCACCTGATCCTCCTGCCGCAACTCACCGACTGCGGTCATCCACCGCGCATAGTCCTCCATCTGCATAGGCGCATTGGTCGCATGGAACTCGATGTTCCGTCGTGCGCAGTATTCATGGAAGGGCTCGGTACCGTAGAGGGCGCGGAGCAAACGATCGGGCCGAAAATTGTGCATGAACATGGCAACTGCGAAGTCTACCACAACTGGTCGTGCCGCGCGAATTCGCCGCGATCATCAAATAAACCCTTCCCGGCGTGAGCCAGGAAGGGTTTTCCTTCACCGAGGGGGTCTAGCCGTCATCATGCCGCGCATCGTCAGGGAATCCCCAACGAACGCGGTCCAATCCAGATGGAATTGACGGCGAAGCTGACTAATCCGTCCGGCTGTGAGCCCGTACTTGCGGGCCAGCGCACCGGTTCGCTCGCGCTGCATCAGGTCTCCGACAAGGCTGCGATCGCGATCGGAAAGCGTCGCGAGCCAGATCGGGAAGTCGCATCGAAACGCGGCCTGTTCGAAGACGGGCGTGCGCGTATTACCCTTGATCGCGTCGCGAAACGAGTCGAGAGATGCGTTGCCTGACGTCTGTATTGGCACAGTCGTAAACCCGTGCCGGCATTGAGCACGCCTTGATAGCGCATCATTGGCCGCCTCTGCCCTGCAAAGTCGGCGGCCCCCCGCCACTGCGCGGGCCGCATACCCGGCAAGCGTGCTGACAAAGGTGGCGGGATTCTTGCCGGCGTGCCGAAGTCGCTGCCACCAAATCCAACTAAGCGCCACAACCTCAGCGATGTACTCGCTCTTTTGGTGGCTGCAGCGTACGAAACGGAAAGAGACATTCGCGCGGGTGACTATGCGCGGCAGCGCCTGCTCGAATTCCGGTTCTGGAGCCGCACATTGAACGAACGAAAGGCGTTTGAGACCGCAGATCTCAGCCATGACTATGGTCCTCGTCGAGCGTGTGAAGGATCGGAGGCAAGTGCCGAAGTGGAACCTGCGGCGGAACGGTAGGCAGTTCCCAAGTGGGTGCGCAATCGCGCGTCTCGCAGTTGCAGGCCGCCGTGATGCA
>JBGTBX010000145.1:0-3596 GCA_041749115.1 Gemmatimonadaceae bacterium | reverse complement strand
CAGTTCCAGCCTTCCCTGATCTGTCCATCGACCACTCTGGCGATCGTCATCCCTTCGAAATCGACGCGCTTTCCGGTCGGCGGGATTCCCAGCCCTTCGCCGGTGTGACTGCCGGTCACGCGACAGTGCGTCGAAACCATGTCGCCTTCGGTGATCGTGTGGTCGACCGTGATGTGGATATCGGGGAATGCGCTGCGGAACGTGTTGAAGACCTGGCGGAAGCCTGCGGCTCCTTGCATGTCCCCGCCTGGCAGGCCATGCGCCACAGCCTCCTCGGCCATCAGGCGATCGATAGCGGCTTCCTGTCCCTTGCACCAGACTTCGTCGAACCAGGTTCGCAACAATTCGGCGGGTTGCATGCTCATGGTGACCTCTCGTGAGTGACGTATTGGCGGACCAGATGGTAGCACCGGAAAGCGGTTCACTAGGGATGAGCTTGCGCGTGGGTTGCACCCTTATTTTTCGTTTTCACGCCGGTTGTGGCGAAAGCGAGAGTAAAGTGGTATCTCGAAAGCTAACAAGGGAGCACCCATGAGCGACTCCCGGCCCGTCGATTCACTCGACGAATTTCCATCGGAATCGCTCGATCTGTCTTCATCGATGCCAGTCGAACGACTCCACGACTCCGCGAGCCTCTTCGTAACTGTTCCTGCTTCGCTGTCCAGTGATTTCGTGCAGACGTCGGACACATCGCCTTTATCGTGGCGGCGCCGGCGCAGCCGTCTTCGCCGCATCATCAGCGCCGCAAAGGGTAGCTTCTCGAGGCGGGTTCGTCTGCACACTTCGGATCGGTCAGCACTCGCGGTCAATCTACGGCACGTCACTCTGCGATCGCTCACTACCTTGACGACGCGAGCGCGAGTGGCTGAGTTGTCGGCCCGTTTGGTCCACAGCTTTCGAAGGCTTTTCACTTTAGCCAACGAGCGATAGCCGCCCTTCGCCTGCCTCGCCGGATGCTGCGGCCTCGCTCGGCCGCGGCTACGGCTGCCGTGCTCGCCTCTCAAGTGGTCGATGTCGGCGCCGCCCGTGAAGAGGTGCGCTGGGCAATGCCACACAGCGCCCTAAGCCGACCTTTACCCATCGACACCCGTGCCGTCCGAACCGTACTGAATCGCTACCGCGATGCGGTGAGCACTCTTGAATTGAATCCGCTACGTTTGAGCTGGCGGCGCGCTGTACGCGAGGACGCTAAAGGACAACCGTAATCTCGTTCGACGGCGTGCCGGGTCCACAGCCGTTCCGTGCGCGAACGCGGACATGATAGGTGCCAGGGGGCGCCGAGGTGCTGACCGGCGCCGTGGGCAGCGACGCTCTCAATAGATCGCTCGCGCCTGGCACGGAGCCCACCTCGATGATGTAGTCGCTCGCGTCGGCCGGCGCATCCCAATTGAGCGTCACGAGCGATCCGGCCCGTGTGAAGCGGAAATTACCTGGCGCGGCGGGCGTCGAGCATCCGCCAACATGGACGACGGTCTCGTTTGATTCGGCGCTAGTACCGCACGCGCTGCGAGCCCGGGCGCGCACGAAATACGTGCCCGGTGGTGCGGCCACGGAGAAGCTCGGGCTGTTCGGCAGCGAGATGGACGCCGCATCGCTCAGCCCCGGAGACGTGCCGGCGTCGACGACGTATTCCTGCTGACCACCTCCGGATGGCGCAAGCCAGCTCAGTTGAACGAGCTGGCCCGTGACGACCGCCGACAGCGCGCGTGGCGGTGCCGGCGGCGCACATGTGCCCCCGCGCCATCCCAGCTCGATCACGTCGAAGTCGTTGGCGCTGAGCGCTCGGAACGCCGGGTTCAACACGTTGTTGTTCCAGCGCGGATCGAACACCCCGCTGATGTACATGTCAGAGCCGTTGTCGGCGACGATCAGCCCGTAGCGCTGCATCGCACGAAAGATGCGCCGGACCTCAGGCGGGAAGGGCGAAAGGTCAAGCGTTGACCTCAACCGCAGCCGCGCGCCGAGCGGCAACGCGGACGGATTGCTGCCCGCGCGATGCGATGCCGGCCACGCATAGAAGCTGTTGGTCGCGCGCACCGTGACGCGGAAGGCATGACGAATCTCGTCGCCACCGAACGCCTCGTCGTAGCGCACGAGGCCAGGAAGAATCGCGAGCCCTGCGGCATCCGCCGACGTCCATCCGTCGGGCCGGCGGGCGTTCGAGTTGAGGTCGAAGAACGCGCCCGAGCCTGCTGTCCAGTGCGTGCCATTCCACGCAAGCGCGAACAACTCATACAGGTGCTTGTTGTCTCGATCGACGATCAACATGTGGCGATCACCGCCGGCGCCCGCACTCCCCGCGGGCCCGCCTTCGATCCAATACGGCTGCGTCTTGGCCTCTTCAGGAATCGGGTAGAAAGGGAAGGCCGCGCCGGTGGCGTGATTGACCCCGTCGCTTTCGGAGCTGTACTCGAACTGCACGACCACCTTGGGCTGGTCACCTGACACCACAACGTAGGGAAAGCCGTAGATGTTCTGACTTCCGGGCGACTCGTAGCCGCCGAAGTCGGGATGCAGCCGTCGTGTGCCGCCATTGTTGATGAAGGCGATGAACTGCGCCGAACGCGCATCGACCGGCGCCGCGCTGATGTCCTGATTCCACCAGTTGTCCGATGGGAAAAGGGGGAACGGCCCCGGCAAGGCACCGTTGCGCTGTGGCGGAGCAGATTGCGCCTGCAGTACCACGGAAAGCGCAAGTAGTGACACGAGAATCGTGCGCATCGGGGGGTGCATCGCAAGAACCTTACCGCAGGACTGTCCGGCATTCAGAGACCTTCAAGGCGCGGCCGCTTACGAAGTCGTCAGCGACACGACAAAAGTGGACATACTTTATGATCGGCCGGCCGGCAGTACGCCCGGCCAAGGAGTGGCAGGCAATGATTGTGGACCGTTGGATTCTGGCAGGCATGGCGGCCGCCTTGCTCGCCTCGGCAGGCCGTCATGCACGTTGAACATCATCGCTGGTACTCCCAGCGCCTGAATCGCGAAATGGGGATCGTTCTAAGCGGCCACTTCGGCCGTCCGATTGTCACGTTCCCTACCAGCGGCGGCAACGAGTGGGAGTATCACGACCAGGGGTTGCTGGATTCGGTCGGCGACTTCATCGAGCAAGGCCGAGTCCGGTTCTTCTGCGTCGACACCAACGCGAGCCAGGCGTTTTACGATCGAGGCGCCCACCCGCGGCACCGGAGCTGGCTGCAGCGAATGTACGACGAGTACCTCACCGAAGAGGTCGTGCCCTTCGTGCATCACCACTGCCGCGGCTGGCAGCCGATCACCACACTCGGCGCATCGCTCGGCGCGTATTACGCGGTGAATGCGCTGCTCAAGCATCCTGACCTCTTCAAGCGCTGCTTTGGACTGTCGGGCCTGTACGACATGCATCGATTCATGGACGGCAGCTACGACGACAACTTTTACTTCAACAACCCTGTCGATTATTTGCGGGGCCTCTCCGATCCGTGGTTTTACGAGCAGTTGCGCAGTTGCGATATCAGGCTGGTCACGGGGCACGGGCCGTTCGAGAACAGCGGGCCGTCGTATCACCTGTCGCATATCCTGCGCAGCAAAGGCATCGCCCATTCGGTCGACGACTG
>JBGTBX010000144.1:0-7691 GCA_041749115.1 Gemmatimonadaceae bacterium | reverse complement strand
GGAGTCCTTGGGCGGCGGCTTTGCCGCGGGAGGCCGCGGCGCGGCCCCGGCGCTCTGGGTCGAGTCTTTGGTGGAATCGCGCGCGGCCCGCCGAGGTCCCGGCTCGTTGGTAAGCGGCGCAAGACTGAACACCAGCGACGCGCCCTCGCCTAACGACAGTGCCGTCCGCAGCGAGTCGCTCAGCGTCATGGTGTAGCTCGCAGGGACGCCGCGGCTCGCGGTATCGGGTCCGGCGATCCGACTGTTCCACGCCAGGGTGACAGCACTGTGTGCCTGGTTCTGGCCGCGCCCGCGAAATGGCACCAGGGACTCCTTCCAGCTCGAGAGCGAATCACCCCGAAGAACGACTCCCGGTACCGAACCCGTCGTCAGATCAACATCATTTTCGAAGTCGGCGAGCGTCTTTTGTGTGCTCTCCTCAAAGCGGGTGATGTACATCGTTTTGGGGAGCCAACCGCCCGCGACGCGGTGGTCGCGGAACAGTGGAAGATATCCCTGCTCTCCTCTCAGTGTGGCGTCGAGGAACGCCGAGATGTACACCTCGGCGAATCGGCGTTGATCGGCCTCCGATATAAAGCCGCGCAGATCAAGCGAGCGCCGGCTCCGCGGACCTCCATCCGTACTCCCCCAGACCGAATTCCACTGCCCGTGATTGGCCCGGTATACGTAAACAGCACTCTTGAAGCGCGGCTCACGTCCCGTGAATGTGGTGCGTTCGTACTGTGTTAAACCGTTGAAGGTGCTGACATCGCCGTCGTGCGAACCGTGCATCAGCAGGTAGTTGTAGTCGACCAGTGGCGTCGGCTTTTCGGCCGGTCGGTACTGCCCGTCCACGGGCGCAATCGCGACGAGTGACCGAATGTTGTAGTTGAAATCAAAGGTCAACGACGCGTCGTCCGGATAATGAGACAAACGATTAAACAGCCCGGCCACGGCAACCGCTTCTCCGCCGCGCGAGTGACCCATCAACGCAATACGATCGAGATCCACCTTGCCCTGAAACGGCGATCCCGTCGAGTCATTGAACGAATGCCACTCTTTGACATGCTGCAGCAGCACCCATCCGCGGGCATCGTTCTCACCGCGGATGTTGCCGTTGAGGAAGTTTTCGTCGACTGAGACGAGGATATACCCGCGAGACGCCAGCAGCCGTCCCAGATACTCGTAGCCGGGATCGGAATATTCCTCCATGCCGTGATTGCCGTGCACGACGAGCACCAGCGGGAACGGGCCCTCGCCCTCGGGAGACCAGACGCGCCCGTTGAGCGGCACCTTCTTGAAATCAAAGCCCCAGTACTTCGTGCGTGACCGGCCCAGCGCCGGCGTCGGCGCAGACGCCATCTTGCTGGCATCCACGGAACGGGTGCGCAGCGTCACGGAGTCGCGGAAAATGCTGCGCTGTTTATCGTTGCCGCTGCCGTAGTACAACATCCGTACCGGGAAGGTGCCGGGCTGCGACGGGTCCGCGATTGTTAAGCTTTGCCGCGCAAGGACGGTCGGCGAATCATCCCGCGACAACTTGAGCGGAGCCACAATACATCCGGCCATGAGCCCCGCACACGCGACCGCGAGGAGCCCCATATTGCGCGGTTTTCGCAGGTTCATGCCGATGGTTCGCTGGTGGCCCCGGTCTGCAGGGCGCCAAGTTTTCGGGACTGGATTTCAGATACCACGCGATCAATAAATGCGTCGACAGCAATGATGTCCTGCTTCTTACCCATGCCGCGCTCACGGACCGCAAGCGTGCCGGCTTCTGCCTCTCGCCGACCGACGACGGCCATGTATGGCACCTTGAGCATTTCGGCATCGCGTATGCGATAGTTCAACGTATCGGAGCGATCGTCGAGGTGCGCCCTGATACCGCGCGCCCGCATCAACTTGACGACGCGCGCAGCGTCCGGTGCCAGATCATCGGAGATCGGCAGGATGCGTACCTGCTCGGGCGCCAACCACACCGGAAACGCCCCGGCAAAATGTTCGATCAGAATAGCCATGAAACGTTCGAACGAACCGCTCACGGCACGGTGGATGACCACCGGACGATGTGCGGTGTTGTCATCGCCGACATACTCCAGATCAAAGCGCTCCGGTGCCGCATAATCAAGCTGGATGGTACCCAGCTGCCACGCCCGTCCGAGCGAGTCTTCGACATCAAAGTCAATCTTCGGCCCGTAAAACGCACCATCGCCTGCCTTGAGCGTGTACGGCATACCCGTTGACTTCAACGCCGCCTCGAGTGCGGACTCGGCCTGATCCCACATCTCGTCGCTGCCAACACGAACCTCGGGACGCGTGGCAAATTTCACGCGGGCAGTGAGCCCGAATGTTGCATAATACTGCAAAATGAAATTGGCGAGCCGCTGCACCTCTTCGGCAATCTGCGATTCCATCAGGAAGATGTGGCAGTCGTCCTGCTGGAACTGCCTGACACGCGTCAGCCCCGAGAGCGCGCCCGTGAGCTCGTTGCGATGCAGCACGTCGTACGTACAGTAGCGCAGCGGCAGCTCGCGATACGAGTGCTTCTTGGACGCATATAACACGTAATGCGACGGGCAGTTCATCGGCTTGAGCGACATGTCATGTTCCTCGGTCTCCTTGTTTAATACAAGGAACATGTTCTCACGATACTTGCCCCAGTGCCCGGACTGCTCCCACAACATCTTGTTGTACATGAGCGGCGTGCGCACTTCCTGGTACTCGTCACGCTGCAGTTCGCGCAGATAGTCGTTGATGGCGTTGATCATGCTGGTGCCGCGTTCGGTCCAGAACGCCGCGCCCGGCGACACCTGATGAAACATGAACAGGTCCAGCGTACGGCCAAGCACGCGGTGGTCGCGCTTTTTGGCCTCTTCTATACGGTAGAGATGCTGCTCGAGATCGTCCTTTTTAAAGAACGCCGTCGCGTAGATGCGCTGCAGCATCTGACGCCGCTCATCACCCCGCCAGTAGGCGCCCGCAGTGTGCAGCAGCTTGAAATGTTTGAGATACGACGTGTCCGGCACATGAGGTCCACGACACAGATCAATGAAAGGACCGTCGGTGTACGTCGATATGACTTCATCTTCACCGAGATCTTCGATGCGCTCCAGCTTCAGCGGATCATCGACGAATCGCTTTTTCGCTTCGTCGCGCCCCACTTCCTCACGCACAAAGGGAAATCGCTCCGCCACCACTTTGCGCATCTCGGCTTCGAATGCCTCGAGATCATCAGGCGTAAAGGGCTTCTCTACCTCGAAATCGTAGTAGAAACCGGTGTCGATCGACGGACCGAACCCAATCTTCGCATCGGGGCGCAGGCGGCGCACCGCCGTGGCGAGAATATGCGCTCCGGAGTGGCGCAGCACGGGCAACGCCTCGGCGTCCTTCTCGGTGAAGACCCGGAATGCTCCGCTCTGTCGCAGCGGCGTCATGAGATCCAGCGTTTCCCCGTTCACAGAGACCGCAATCGCAGCCTTCAGCAGGCGCTCGCCAATGGAGGCAACAACCGCGCTCGCCAGAGTTCCGGCTTCGACCTCGCGGGTCGCGCCATCGGGGAGGGTAAGGACAATTGTACTCCGTGAGGCAGTCATGCTCATGAATCGATGTGGATGGAGCGACTTATCGCGACGCGTCGAGGAAGGGTACCACCTGCGGTCCGAAGAGAAACGCAAGCACCACCCCTGCGAGAACAGCGGCGAACGCCAACCCCCAAACCACTTTGAGTGAGAAGGGTAATTGTCTGGACTTGCTCGATCCGGGTTCGGACATCAGACGGGCAAGTTATCAGTTACGACAGAGCGAGTGCCATAGGTGCATCTCCGATCGGTTAGAGCCGTTTAGATTCTTTTTGATGACGCACGCACAAGACACAGGAACCGCCGAGGCGGAAGGCCTGCCCCCCCGGTTCGATCATCAGGCCACCGAAGCCGAAATTTACCGGCGCTGGGAGGCCGGCGGAGCCTTTACGGCCGATCCGTCACGCTCCTCACGCGCCGGAGGCGCCAGAGATCCGTTCACCATCGTCATACCACCGCCGAATGTGACGGCGGTTTTGCACATGGGACATGGATTGAACAACACGGTACAGGACGTGCTGATTCGTTGGCGGAGAATGGCCGGCGACGAAGCGCTCTGGGTTCCTGGCACAGACCACGCGGGTATTGCCACACAAAACGTGGTGGAAAAGCAGCTCGCGAAAGAGGGGAAAACGCGCTTCGATCTGGGACGCGTGGATTTTGCGTCGCGCACCGCGGCGTTTGTTGAGGAAACCGGTGGCGTCATTCTGCAGCAGTTGCGGGCGATCGGTGCCTCTGCGGACTGGAGCAGAACGGCATACACGCTATCGCCAGACCTGAGTCGTGCCGTGCGAGAGGCGTTTGTGCGACTGTACGAGCGCGGGCTCATTTACCGCGGCCACCGTGTCATTCACTGGTGCCCCCGCTGCCTCACCTCCCTCTCCGACGAAGAAGCGCAGCATCACGACTCCGAGGGCAAGCTCTACCACATCAGCTACCCGCTCACTCCGATTAATGAAAGTGAAGAGCCACGGGAGATCGTTGTGGCCACAACCCGCCCCGAGACGCTGTTGGGCGACGTTGCCGT
The DNA here is from genome assembly GCA_041749115.1 of Gemmatimonadaceae bacterium. GTDB lineage: Bacteria > Gemmatimonadota > Gemmatimonadetes > Gemmatimonadales > Gemmatimonadaceae > JBGTBX01. Next base: position 3,110 of record JBGTBX010000144.1, on the reverse strand, counting down.
GGCGGTGAACCCCGCGGACCCCCGGTACGCGGACATCATCGGTCGCACCGTGATGCTCCCTGTTGCCAATGTGGAGATCCCGATCATCGCGGACGACTACACCGATCCTGCGTTCGGTTCGGGAGCCGTGAAGATCACTCCCGCGCACGACCCGAACGATTTTGAAGTGGGTAAGCGCCATGCGCTGCTCATGCCCGTGGTTATTAATCCGTCGGGCATGATGGAAGAGGTCACGGACGCAGGCGGTCGTGTGCCGGACGATCTCAAGGGTCTGGACCGCTTTGCCGCGCGACGTGAGATCGTCAAACAGCTGGAGGCCGCGGGTCGCCTGCGCAAGGTTGAACCACACGCCCATGCCGTGCGCCGTTGTTATCGCTGCGAAACCGTGGTCGAACCGCGGCTTTCGGATCAGTGGTTCGTTAAGATGCAGCCCCTCGCAGAGCCCGCCCTTGCGGCGGTGCGCGAACGGCGCATCCGCATTCTGCCGGAACGGTGGGAAGCGGTGTATGTCAACTGGCTCGAAGGCATTCGCGACTGGAACATTTCGCGGCAGCTGTGGTGGGGACATCGTATTCCGGTGTGGTATTGTGACGCCTGCGGCAAAGTGACGGCCTCGCGCACAGACGTCACCAACTGTCCCTCCTGTGCGGGCGCTGTAAGGCAGGACGAGGATGTGCTCGATACATGGTTCTCGTCCGGACTCTGGCCATTCTCCACGCTCGGCTGGCCCGACGACACCGCGGATCTCAAGGCCTTTTACCCGACGGACCTGCTGATTACCGCACCCGAGATCCTGTTCTTCTGGGTCGCGCGTATGATCATGAACGGATACGCGTTCATGGGAGAGGCGCCGTTCCACACCGTGTATCTCCACGGCACCGTCCGTGACACGAAACACGTAAAGATGTCGAAGTCGTTAGGCAACGGGATCGATCCGCTTGATGTTGTGGCGTTGTACGGTGCCGATGCCCTGCGATATACCGTGGTTTCGGGAATGGGACTCGGCGCTGACACGATTCTGGATCATCGGGACCTGGAAAAATCGTTCGCCCCGGGTCGCAACTTTGTCACCAAACTGTGGAACATCGGCCGGTTCCTGCTCAGCAACGTGGGGCAGGAGGCGGTCCTCACGATCGACGAAGTCGACCCGGTGTTGATGCGTCCGGCTGATCGCTGGATGCTCGGTCGCATCCGTACAGCTGTCATGGCCTGCGACGCCGCGCTCGGCCCCCCGCGCCCGACTGGCGAGGTGTGGCCCGAGGCCTCGCTCTACACCGGACTGCGGCTGAATGAATACGCGGAGGCGGCACGTGTGCTCGTATGGAACGAGCTCGCCGACTGGTATCTGGAAACATTAAAAGGTCGCCTCGATCAGCCGGGCCAGGATCGCGAAGTGGCCCGTGCAATTCTGGTGCATGCGTTTGACCAGGCGTTGCGATTGCTGCATCCGATCGTGCCGTTTGTCACCGAAGCGCTGTGGCAGCGACTCCCTGAGTCGGTGCGCAAGCAGGATTTCCTCGCGACGTCCCCATGGCCGACCGCTGGCGCACCCGTTGAGGGGGCGACCGATTTTGATGTGGTGCGGGAGGCCGTCATGGCCGTCCGTCAGAGTGCTGCTGAATACAACGTGCCGCCGGGCAAACCGCTCAACGGATTTCTTCGTCCGGCGAGCAAAGCGGCCGCGGCAACTCTCACAAGCGAAGCGTCGACAATCGTTCAGCTGTGCAAGTGCAGTTTTGATTTGTCCGACTCACCTCCCGGTGACGCCGCGACCCATCTGCTGACTGACGGAACCGAGGTCATCCTGCCTCTCGCTGGAATGATCGACGTGGATCGGGAGTGCGCACGCCTGCGTGGTGAGCTTGAGGGAATCGACAAGCAGCTGAACGGCCTTCGTGGGCGACTGGCCAACGACGCGTTCGTGAGCCGCGCGAAACCGAGCGTCGTCGATGGTGAGAGGCAGAAAGAGAAGGATCTCACACTCCGACATGAACAATTGAGCACACGCATCCAATCGTTATGCGGTTAGCGCCTGCCCTCGTGCTGCTGATCTCGGCGTGTGCGACACCGGGTTCGCCGACCGGTGGACCTGAGGACCTCGATCCACCTCAGGTCGTCCGCCTGCGGCCCGATACCAATCAACTCGGCGTTCGGGACGACGCGATCGGGATCGATTTTGACGAGGTCATCAGCGAAAGACCTCAGGGTGTCCCTGCGCTGGCTGACCTCTTTCTGATCTCGCCCAGCACCGGCGATCACAGCATTTCATGGAAGCGCACCAGGCTTGAGGTTAAGCCGCGTGGTGGCCTGCGGCCCAACACGACATACACGGTGACGATGTTGCCCGGGATCGCGGACCTCGATGGCAATGCCGATTCAACCGGACTGACGCTGGTGTTTTCCACCGGCGCGGCGATCGCCACCGGCCAGATCAGAGGGGTTGTGTTCGACTGGATGGCTGACAAAAGCGCACCCAAAGCTTATGTGGAACTGATCTCCCTGCCCGACTCCATCCGATACTTTGCGTTCGCCGACTCGACCGGGGCGTACCACCTGCAAAACCTGCCCGAGGGAGAGTTTGTCCTGCGCGGATCGATCGACCAAAACAGCAACCGTCGCCTCGATGTGCGGGAACTGCACGATACCATCAGCGTTTCGCTTACCGATTCGCTGTACCGGGACCTATATGCCATCGTTCGTGACACACTCGGCCCCGGCATCGACCAGGTGACGCTGATCGACAGTTTACATATCGGCGTGCGTTTTGACCGCGCACTCGACACAACGCAGGTAGTTCAGCTTGCGCAGATTTCACTGCGGTCCACAGATTCGACCGATATGCGCATTGCCGGAATTGTGGGGGGCAAGGCGTTCAAGGTGCAGCGAGAGGAGGAGGCGCGGCTTAAGGCAATTGCCGATTCGATCCGGGCGGATTCAGTGGCAAGGGCCGACACAACGACTCCGCCGGCGGATTCAGCGCGACCTCTGCCGGTTGCACCGCGGGCTGTGCCGACTCCCGCGACACCGGTGGACACCACGGGCGCCGACACGACAGTTTTCACGCTACCAAAGCCACCGATCTCCCCACCAGACAACGAAGTGGTGCTGAC
>JBGTBX010000143.1:0-2046 GCA_041749115.1 Gemmatimonadaceae bacterium | reverse complement strand
GCGCGGGTCGGCACACGGCGCTGCTTGACGGGCGGCAGCTGGCGAGCGGGATCTACGTCGTGCGGATGACGGCAGGCGAGCGCGCGTTCACGCAGCGACTGACGCTGGTGCGCTAGGCCAGATCGTGCGGTAGGCCAGAATAGAATGGAGAGGAGAAGGCGCGGGGCGGCTCCAATGGGGTCGCCCCGCGTTGTATTTGTGGACGCCAGCGTAGCGACGTAGCATGCTACGTCGTTTCACGGGTCCGCAAGAATCGCGAGATCGGGGATCCCACGTGGGAGTACAAGCGCGATCAGGGGGTTGCTGTAGAGGCAGGGCAGACACCCTCCGTCTCCGCCGCGCCCGCGCACGATCCCTGCGCTTCGGCGGAGCCACCTCTCTGAAGGGAGGAGTTTCAGGAACCGTCCCCTTCAAAAAACCGCCCCCTTGAGGGGGCTCCCCGAAGGGGTGGGGGTGTTTGGTGGGAGTTTGCGGGGTAGTCCAGTCGTCGAGGAGGGATCCTGATTTTCCGTGGCGAACACCCTCCGTCTCTGCCGCGCCTGCGCACGATCCCTGCGCTTCGGCGGAGCCACCTCACTGGGAGGGAGGGGTTTCAGAGTCCACGAGCGGGGCCTGCGCGAGGAGTACGAGCGCGATCAGGGTTCGGCCGAGGTTGCCAACAGAGCCCGGCCCGAGCGGAATCCCTGCCTCACGACCTCCGCTCCACATCCCGGTGGCGCGGGGATGGAGGCACCGGATCGACGTGGGGTGGCCTGGCTGTCGCCGAACCCGACGTAGCATGCTACGTCGCTACGGTCGTTTCACGGCTCGGCAAGAATCGCGCGCTCGGGGGGTTCGATCGCATTGCCAACAGCGCCCGACCCGAACAGACACTCTGCCTCACCTACCGCCGCTCCGCACCCCGGTGCGCTTCCGGATGCCCGCCAGGTGGGACGCCATCGACAAAGCCGTCGAGATTGTGCCAGTCGGCAGGGGGCAGATCGGGCAGATCACCGAAATCACCGACGAAGCTGATCTCGGAGTGCAGGCGATAGCCTTGCTTTTCTTCAACCGTGCGCTGGATGAGGCCGATGAGCGTCCGCACGTCCTTCGCCGAAGCGCCGCCCGCGTTGATCACGATATTCGCGTGGCGCTGCGTCACTTCCGCGCCGCCAATCCGCGTTCCTTTCAAGCCCGACCAATCGATCAGTCGCCCCGCACCGACGCCGTCGATCTTCTTGAAAATGCTCCCTGCAGAGGGCTCGGTGTCAAGGGGCGGATGTCGCTCGGCACGCCATTCGAGGTTGGAGGCGATGACATCCCGCATTTGCGATTCATCTGACTTTTCCAGTTGAAAGGTCGCCGACAGCACGACATCCGCACGGTCGTGGAGAATGGAATAATCGTAGCCGAACTCGAAATAGTCTGCGCCAACGGTTCTGCGCTCGCCTTCCTCCGTCAGGATTTCAGCTTCTGCCAGCACCTCAGCAATGAACATCGTCCGCGACCGGTCCGGCGAGAGGAAGTGGAGATTCTGCCAGAGCGCCCCGCCCACGGTCGAGGGTATCCCAACGTAGTGTTCCAGCCCCGACAGACCGTTGGACACGGCCAGTTCGATTAGGTCTGGATAGCAGATGGCACCGCTCTCGGCCCAGATTTCCCCGGTATTAATCTTCAGTTCCATGCGCTTTGCGCAATTGCGAATCACCAGTCCCCTAAACCCGGAATCGCCAATCAGGATATTCGCACCGACCCCGAGCAGGAGATACGGAACGCCAAGTGAGCGCGCCGCCGATATGGCATCCGCCAATTCGTCCGCCGTGGAAACCTCAACAAACGCATCCGCTGATCCACCGATCTTGATCGTCGTGAATTCCGCCAAGGGCTGGTCTACACTCAATCGTTCCCTGAAAATCTCACGCAACGCACCGTAACGGGCCGCCTCGTCCCGCGTAGGCGCGGTTGGTTGCAAAGACGAAACATCGGCCATGGAAGACGGGGAGAGAAGAGGTGGGCCGCGTAGTTTACCAACCCACGCCCGTCTCGGCGAACACCGGCCGGCGTCTC